>JANTGD010000158.1 GCA_024763135.1 Thiotrichales bacterium
AGCAAGTATTAGTCCTGTGGTCTGAAAATTCCATCCATTCTGACTGGGTTTGCGACGAAGCATCTCTCGCTAAAGCGCTAAGAAAAATGATCCCAGTAAGCCTGGACGGAGCGAAACCACCGTTGGGATTTCGCACTCTACATACCCCCGATTTATCTAATTTCGTCGATGATCATGAGCATCAGGTAATCAAGAATCTACTTCAAAGAGCACCTCAACTGGCGCGGCAAGTTCAGGGCAATACCGCGCAAACAAGCATTATCACAGTCCCCTTCTCTCGGCTCGAAGACCGGCCGCCCTCTCCCAGAGAAACTTTTCGTGATCAACTATCAGAACTTCAAAAGGGGCCGAAAATGGTAGTGATACCTGCCGGTGAGTTCATCATTGGATCCGGTTTAGATGAGGTCGGCCGACAGAAAGAAGAGTCCCCTCAACTTGCTGTTTCTTTAGGAGAACACTTTGCGATGGGAATCTACCCGATTACTTTTTCAGAGTATGATTTTTATTGCAGAAACGCTGGAATCAAACCACCGGATGATCAGTGCTGGGGGCGACAAAATCGGCCCGTGATCAACGTGAACTGGCATGAAGCTGTAGACTACTGCCACTGGTTGTCTGAAATATCGGGACGCATCTACCGTCTACCCACTGAAGCAGAGTGGGAGTACGCAGCGCGGGCTCAGAGCTCGACACGCTATTGGTGGGGCAACGAAATCGCTGCGGGTTATGCTCACTGTGATGGTTGTGAGCCTGAAAATGAACTTGAGCAGACCGTGCCTGTGGGCCGTTTCCAACCCAACCCCTTCGGTCTCTTTGACATGCACGGCAATGTGTTCGAGTGGTGTCAGGACCGCTGGCATTCCAACTATACCGGGTTACCGCAAAATGGCGCGCCATGGATGTCTGGCGTCAGCAGCAAGCGGGTGATACGCGGTGGTTCATGGCTCGATCACCCGCAGCATTTACGCTCGGCCAATCGCTGGGGAAATTTAGCCAAGGAACGACATGACTTTTTGGGATTTCGGGTCGTCCGGGAGCTTTCCTAAGACAGTGCGATTCTTTGAAATGAAAATGTTATCTCATCTCATTTCTATCCTGGCATTATGGGTTAACCGGCAGGGTACTCGTAGTCACTACAATGAGGGGAATTGTTCATCGGAATCACGCGATGGCAACCGTCGTCGAGTCGTCCAACACCTGGATGGACAAGTCGTAGTTTAGTGAGCTACTGACACCTTTGCCAGTAAAGATACCGCTCACTGGCATGGTGTCTTGTGGCTGAGCCGCGGCTGTGACGGTCACATGGGTATCAGCGACCACATGACCATGCGTGGGATCGAAGCCCCGCCACCCTGCGCCGGGGAGATAGACTTCCGGCCAAGCATGCAAATGCCGTCGCTCGCTTTGCAAATTACCTTTTTGATAGCCACTGGCAAAACGTGCAGCCAATCCTTCAGCCCGACAGCAGTCTACAAATAATACGGCAAGATCCCGGCACGCACCCTGTCTGGTCTGAAGAGTCACAGCCGGAGATTGAGGCATTCCCGTTTCGCGGTGTACGTGATTGAAGTCAGTGAACAAATCACGGCTGAGGCGATCAACAAAGCGCAGGGTATCGCGATCGACGGCTAGGCTGAGCCCTGCGGCGAAGGCGGTCACGGCGTCATCTGCCTCGATGCGTTTCAAATAAGCGCGCGCACAGACTACGTCATGCGCATGATCGATGGGCAACGATACTGCCGCGGGGTCCAAAATAAAGTCGAAGGGATCACACCGAAGGGTTTCCACCTGCATCATCAGAGTCAACTCCAGATGATCCGTATCGGACCCAAACCAGACTTGGGTCACACGGTTACCTTCGAGGTCAATGTGGTCATTACGCCCCACAGGCATTGGCGAAATCGCGAGTTGATGATTAATGACACGCTGGGCCCCATCATCACGAGGATGGAAGCGTAACCGATGCGGACTGAGCTGCACGGGCTGAGAATAACTGTATCGAGTGCGGTGTTGGATATTGAAAAGCATATTACTGGGCCTCTGCAGCGCGGCGAATATCGCAGTGGTAAATGTTGTTTCACGTTGTACCGTAAGGTTAGCGCTGAATACGCTTCACCTCCACAGTTTGCACCTTTGGATAGACCGGGGGGCCAAATTGACTGTAAACCGCAACGTCCGCAGCATCTCGGCCGTAGCCCACAGACACATAGCCGCCATGCAACTCGACCTGGGTCGCATCGAAGGTATACCAGCGGCCACCCAAATAAGCCTCGAACCAGGCATGCATATCCATTGGTTCTAGCTGGTGGAGATATCCAACCACCATGCGTGCAGGGATGCTCAGGCTGCGGCAAAGAGCGATTCCAAGATGAGCCAGATCCCGACACACACCGAAGCGTCTGGAATTGACCTCGGCCGCTGATACTGGAGCATCACTACTGCCAGGCTGGAAGTTGACGCTGTTGCGCAGCCAATCCGTAATTGCTAAAACCTGGTCGTACCCAAGGCGCTGCCCCGCAGTTATCGCGGATGCCATCTCATGAAAGCGATCCGACTCACAATATCGGCTGGGTAAGAGGTAGCCGAGGGTAGCGTCGGGAAGATCCTGTATCTCGACGAATGGAGCACCACGCCCCCGATCAACCTGGTCGGCGGTCATGACCTCTGCAGTTGTGATGACTTCAAAATCACCGGGCGGCGCAGTCAGGCGCTGACAGAGGTTGCCGTAACCATCGGTAAACTCAAACACGGGCACGCTGGGCGTAAGCATATACGTTTCGCTCGCAATCCATTGCTGTGCACCGCTGCGAGCCCGCAGCATCAGCACAAACGGAGTTGGTGCGAGAATGTCGAATGCGAGCACGCAGCGAGTGCTAAGCCACACAACGGCTACTCCAGTTGATTGATATGTCAAACATTTTCCACCCGTTCAAGAATAAGAACTCTAAGCCCAGCAAGGCTCGTCCCGCGGTCACACCCCCTCACGCGCCCAATTCTTATTTCAACTCGGGTGACAAACGGGAATTCATGCGCTTTTCTGCCAAAGCCAGGCTTGCCCAAGACACTTGCGGCTCAAATTGTGATACCACAACCAAGCCCCCAGCCATGTCATTACGCAGCTTGTCAAGACGACAAAGAGTTCACCACCACCAGCTTACCGACTGAACGAAACGATAGCCATAGCTTCTTGCTTGACGGGCTTTTCCTGCGAAATGATTTGCTACGTTTCAGAGCAGTTGGCTAGCGAACAGAGTGGGCACATAGGCTGGCGCATGGTAGGCCATCCGACGTTCATGAGAAACAAGGGTCCGGCTTGCGTTATTGCATCCATATACTTCGTCTTCCTGTCTTTCATCTCCGGCGGAGAAGCAGCCTGCTTTTCGATTTCACCCAACTGCCGACTCAGGTTTGCCACGTAACATTGAAAATAGGTGGCTACCTCCGACAAAGAGGCAGCACCCAGTTTACCGGCCAGGTATCCAATAACGTCACGCGCCTTCGCTGTATCGCGATTGCGAGCCAAGTCCTGCTAGCCCTGTTGGTTGGGACCTATATCATCTCTTCACCCTTCTCCATCAGGAGAGTGTCGCCAAAGTCCGTCCAGGACATTGCGTCACGCAGAAAGGAAAAAGTGTGATTTTTGCTTTTCTCACAGGCTGTCGAAAAGCTAGCGCTTTTGCGACAGCCTCATCAGCAGGTAGAGATCGTCGCTATCGAAGAAGATATCCTGACCGCCATTGCTACAGAGCATAAGGTGATAGACACCCCAGGCACACGAAATCTGGGTTGTCTGGCCATCAGAGAATAATCTGGTTATCTCGGTAAAAATGCGTTAACGCAAGCCTGCCCCCTGTTTTGGCCCCTGTTCACTCGAAACGGAACACGCCTCCCTCGCTTACGCTGAAACTATCGCATTTCATCAGCTCATTTCGGATGTGATTCTCGAAGCGATTCAGCTCTGTTTCGCAGGAATCTGGAACGCATCAACAAGACGGGGCAGCTCGGCTTTCTGAGTCAACAAGCAATTACTGGCGCGGGTGGTCTGATCCACCAGACTAGTGTTTTCTTAGGTCATCTGCTCCAGCTGCGTCAGAGATGTATTAAGGAAGCTCTGATCAATACGTAACATGGCATCTTGCGGCGCAAAATTGCCCACTTCTGCGTTGCTTTACCCGGTGTGTGAGTGCGTTTAAGCCGAAGGCGCTCCCCTTAGCCCGGGTGGAACGTAGCGGATTTCGGGAGCAATGAATCGAGTGGTTGCTGCTCGCACAGGGTTATTTTGCAGGTGATATTTTTGTAGCCCGGATGGAGCTTGAGTAATCCGGGAAATTCGGAGCTGTGTTCATCCCGGATTCCGCTGCGCTGCATCCAGGCTACCGTACTGAAATACCGTAACCATCAAAACGTTTGTAAGCCAAAATTGATCCCAAGTTTTTGCAGGTGATATTTTTGTAGCCCGGATGGAGCTTGAGTAATCCGGGAAATTCGGAGCTGCGTTCATCCCGGATTTCGCTGCGCTGCATCCAGGCTACCGCACCAATAGAATTAAGAAGGCTTTTATTAAATTACCGCGGAGCACTTATCATGCATGCATTTGTTCACCAGGAAATCCAACATTTATAAAGGTTTTGCATTTATAAACCCTGTAAGGGCTATTTGCGAGGTTCCCAAAGCGCCTGCCCACAAGCCACATTAATCGGTAGTGCACTCACGTGAATTGACTATGGCCAGCCCTATTCTCGCGCGCCTTGCTAAGGCGACTTGTGGGCTCGCTGGGGCTCACCTTACTTTCCGCAGGATTTACTAACCACTTGAGCATCACCTGACACAGGTTCTCGGGGGTCACCGGTTTTTTGACATAGTCATCCATGCCAGCCTCGATGCAATTCGCTTGCACACCACTGATCACGTCGGCGCTGAGGCCGATAATCACTGGCTGCACGATCTGTTGATTCTGTCTGATCTGCCTTACTGCCTCATAGCCATCCATACCAGGCATCTGGATGTCCATGAACACCAAGTCGAATGCTTGGCCATTCACGCAATCGATTGCTTCCTGGCCACTGGCCGCAGTCGTCGCATCTGGGCCAAGCAGCTCGAGCAGAAGCTGATAGATATTCCGGTTCATCTCATCGTCATCCACCAGCAAAACAGCCATACCAGCCAGCTGCGGATGCGGCTTGACCATGCCTCCTAGTACTGATGATCCCACCGGCTGCCCAACGGTACTCACTTCGCAGTGGATATCGAACCAGATACGAGTGCCCTGTTCCGGCATGCTGTCAATCTGGAGTTCAGATCCCATCTCAGCTAGCAATTGCTGACTGATGGCAAGTCCTAACCCAACACCTCCATAATCGCGCGTATAAGAAGTATCCGCCTGAGTAAATGGCAGCAAGAGTTCTTTCTGAAGATGCGGTGGAATCCCTATCCCCGTGTCTTGGACTTCGAATCGCAGGCGCACCGCATCACCTGCTTTCTGAAGCAAGCTGATCTGGACATCGACACCACCTTTTTGCGTGTATTTCAGCGCATTCTGCGTCAGGTTGGAGAGGACCTGAAAGAGCCAGGCCGCATCTCCTTTCAGGGTGTCTGGAATAGAAGCATCCCGCTGGAAACAAAACGCCAATGACTTATCCATTGCGTGCGCCTTAACCATATTCTCGACATCCCTCATCAAGGTGCTGAGCCTGAACTCTGTGGGTCTTGATCTCAGCTTGCCCGCCTCGATGCGAGAAAAGTCGAGAATGTCATCAACCAGCGACAACAGATTCCTGGATGCCGACTGCATGCGCTCCAGATACGCTTCCGCTTTACCTCCCAGCTGTTCGTGACGCAGTAGATGCGTCAGGCCAAACATGGCATTGATTGGCGTGCGAATCTCATGGCTCATATTCGCCAGAAAGTCGCTCTTGGCGCGATTGGCCGCATCGGCGCTTTTCTTAGCCTCGGCTAGCTCACGAGTTCTGTCAGCGACTCGCTGTTCCAATTGCCGCTGCGTAGCCAGCAAGGCATTATTGGCCCCCTCTGCGGCGAGTTTCAGCTGATTCAATTTGCCCGCCTGAATGAGGGAGAACAGTAGTAGCGACAGAATGATGCCCGCCTGAAATAACTCGCGTGAATACCAGCCATCGGGTATGACCCCGAGTCCCGCCAGCAGGAAAGGAATGATAGCCAGCATGAATGCCAGTAGCCCGGGTCCATTGCGAAGTAGGATCTCCGGCTCCTGCTGCCATGCCCGCCAGGCAGCGTAAGCTGTTACGAGAACCGCGACGGTACCGAGCAGGAAGGAGGGAAAGGCGTTTGAGGTCAAAAAGGGCGATAAGGGAATCAGGAGTAAAGCCAAAGCGACCAGTACCATTATCACCCGCTGGGTACCGGGTGAGTGACGGGCAACGGATAATTGGTTCCCCACGAATAGTAGCGAAGAGGCAATGGCACCAGAGGCAGGTACAGCCCGCCAGAAAGGTGGGATAACCGATAGCTTGAAGAGCTGGTAGAAATAGCCCTGCTCTATGCCGATCTCAACCCCGAAAAAGGCAATGGCTGCCACCAGATAGAGACACCCTGCTTCGCCTACGAAGACAAATAGCAGCAAGTTGTAAGCCAGTAAAACCAGCATTGCGCCAAAGAATGCGCCATGGTAAATATTTTCTACCGCCTGTTTTTTTGCCAGCGCTGCGGGCTGCCACAGTTGCAGTGGGATAATGACCCGATGGGGGCTGAACAGCCGCAGGTAGATGGTGTAGGTTTGCCCTGGCAGCAGGTTTAGCTTATAGAGCGGGCGACGGTAGTCTGCGATGGGGTCACCAGGGGAGATGGCACGGTGACCATCACGCAATGGCCTGACCTGCCCGGCGCCATTCACGATCCAGGCTTCTCTCTCCGACCATTCGTTATAGTTGACAACAAGGTCCCAGATCGTCTGCGTGGAAGCCTGATTGTGCACCCTGAACCTTGCCCACCAGGCCGAATGGGTGAACACATACTTAGGCGTGAGACCATTGGCTGACCTAAAATCCCCCGCCCTGCGCATCACCTCGGCCAATGTCATGTTCCGATCTGGATCGTCAAGAACTGCCAGGTAGGGGCTCAGCGATGCAGAGTTCGTAGCGTCCGTCAAAGGCAGGACATCCAATGAGGCTGCCAAGATTGATTCCGGAAACAATGCGAGTGAGGCAAGCAGCACAGTGGCGAGCCAACAGTGACGACGCCCCTTCCCCCGGCAATCAATACATCGAAAAACCTTCATATGACCCTGCTCCTTGTCCCGTTGGGCACCCTGTCTTTGTCTCCTGATTAACCCGGTACCATAATATACCGTATTAATATTCAAGCGGAACTGCCCTGAATACGGTGGCTAGTAGTCCAACTTTAAACCCGCATAGCGACAAATGATCGATGGAAGTTAATGCGTCCCAGAGGACTTGTGCCTTCAGATCTCCAGCCCCCCAACATTAGGGTACATAGGCCTATCATCAATTATCAATCGTTGCATAGATTCTTTCGAGTCGTTTAACCCTTTCTGCCCTCTCCCTTTGAGAGGCTGTCGCAAAAGCGTTAGCTTTTCGACAGCCTCGTGCAGCACAGGGACGTGCTGCCAGAAACAACGACCACAAGTCGTTGTTTCTGTAAGGAAAGGAAAAATCACACTTTTTCCTTTCCGCGTGACGCAAAGTCCTGGACGGACTTTTGCGACACTCTCTTTGAGGGCTGAGGAATTCTAGTGCAAGAAATTTACAATAATTGATAGCCATCGTGGATGAGGCTGCTTTTAACCTAAAAACCTCAGTTGGGCGCAAAAAAGACGCGTAAGATATTGGTGTGCATGGTGAATCGGAAAAACTCGTGGTCACCTTATTGGTGATG
>JANTGD010000159.1 GCA_024763135.1 Thiotrichales bacterium
CAAAATCTGGAGAAAAAGCGCAGTTTACACGCAGTAAATGAGCATTTTGAGCCACAATTAACGCTGGATCGTGCCAGCTGAGAGTTTTTCAACAACCCGCTAGGTTAAAACGTGTCGAATGGTGCTGTCTTTACCGGCTACATTCATGGCCTGGAAAATCAGCAGTAATGCGCGCCGATCTTCTGCATAGAGTATGCGTTGCCATTGCGCCAGTTCGCGTCTCAATTTCTTGAACCGTTGTTTATAGAACCGATGGGTTTTTTTTGAACTGGGGTTGCGAGGAAACTGTGCTGTATTTAAAGCTTCCATCGTAAGGGATCAAAAAAGATTCAACGCTATTGTTAAACGTCCGATAAGAGACTTAGTCAATGCTGCCCGTTCTGCTTGGGCTGGATCACAAATGCTATGTCGCGCTGGCCTGTTTATCGGCGTTGCAGAACAGATTCCGAAAAAACCAGATGAGAGTCCGGCAGCCAGATTGTAGTGGCGTCTACCCTGAAGGTATCAATCGTTGCATCAGTTTTTGCAGGTTGTGAAACCCTCATCACTCCGTTTTCTTTTAGGGAGGGTGTCGTAAAAGTCCGTCCAGGACTTTGCGTGACGCGGAAAGGAAAAAGTGTGATTTTTCCTTTCCTCACAGAAACAATGACTGGTGGTCGTTGTTTCTCGCAGCACGTCTCTGTGCTGTACGAGGCTGTCGAAACGCTAGCGCTTTTGCGACAGCCTCTTTTAGGACGCAGGGATAATTGAGCAAGAACGGATGCAACGAATGATAATACGAACCAAGAAGCCGTAGCCCGGTTACTGTTGGTTTGAGTAGGGGCGTAGCGATCAGGGAGGCGCGACGCATTGAAAGGTTAAGACCAGTCATACTGATTATCCCGACGCCCGCGCGCTGGGGTTAGAAAACAGCTAATAAAATAAAAAATATGGGTCTGCAAAAAATACACGGCATCACGTTGATCGAGGTTTTACTGACGCTTGTCATTGCGGCAGTGCTCATGAGTATTGCCATACCTTCGTACAAAACCTTGAGTACGAGAAATCAGGTCGTAGCACAAAGTAATCAGCTCGTGGCTGCCATGCATCTAGCGCGCAGTGAGGCAATTAAACGGGGGCTGCCGATTACGCTGTGTAAGGGTGTGGGTAATCGTTGCGTTACGAGCGGACCCGGTTGGGAGCAAGGTTGGTTGGTCTTTGTGGATGACAATGCCAATGGGCAACGTAATCGTGGTGAGATCGTTATTCAAAAATGGCCTGAATCGACTGCCAAAGTCACCATTCAGGGCTCTGCGCAAGTGGCCAAGCGTATCACCTTTAATCGCTTTGGTGCGGCCACGGGGACCGCAGGAACGCTCACTGTGTGTGGCGCCGATGGAAATCCCAGTCACGCGAGCGGAATCAACGTGGGCACCACGGGACGTATTACTCGGGCGGTCGATGGCGATGATGCGGATCGTATTGTGGAAGATGCCGCAGGGAATAATGTCTCATGTCCTTAGCATTGCATAATTTACCGAAGCCGGTCAGCCCATCGCCGCGACGTCACTCAGGCGTATCGCTGATCGAGGTGCTGGTGAGTCTATTGGTGATTGGTGTTGGCATGTTGGGGATTGCAAGTCTACAGGTGTACGGCCTCTCGGCTACGCAAGTCTCAACGTTACATGGTCAGGCGTCGGTACTGACAGAAAATCTGGCCGAATTAATGCGCGCCAACCCCGTCGCGGTGAGTAACGGGCGCTTTGAGAACCTCACGATTGATACCACGCAGGCATTACCTGCAAAGCCTGGGCGTCTGTGTCGAGACCCGGATCACCCCTGTACAGCGGACCAATTGGCCGCTGCGGATCTGTGGCTTTGGGAAAATAGTGCGCGACGCTTGTTACCGGCCGGTGCAGTGATCACGATTGATTGTAACGGAGGCGCCGGCAGCTGTAGCGCGGACGGCGCGCATGTGGTCACCATGAATTGGTTGGAGCAAGAGCGCGGTGGGACTCAGCAGGCAGGCTACACCACGGTGATCAGACCATGAAAATCAACCCTAAACGTTTGCAGGCAGGCTTCACTATTGTCGAATTGCTGGTGAGTTTGATCATTGGCTTGGTATTGATTGGTGGCGTCACGCAAATCTACATGCTGAATAAAGAAAATTTAAATGCTCAGCAAGATCTGCAAAGCGTGCATGAGGATTTATCTATTATTACGCGTCAATTAACCCAGGTGATTCGCCACGCAGGTTATTCCTCCACCCCTGAAGACAATGATTTTACCGATGTGTTTACGCCAGTGGCACCGTATATCAGAGGCGCAGGTCTAGCCAGTGACGTGCAGGATCAAATTGAAATTCGCTACCAGGATGCTGGCAGTCTTATCGATTGCGTGGGCAATACCGGGCATGGCGCGCCGGGTGCGCCAGTCATTGTGACTACGACCTATCGCATCAACAGCGATGCTCAATTGCTCTGTAGTGTGGATGGAGGCGCGCCGGTGGTAGTGGCTGAAGGCGTGGAGGCCTTGGTGTTTCGTTACGGTGAGGATTTGGACAGCGATGGCGCGGTAAATGGTTGGTTACGCGCCGGTGATGTCAGCAATTGGATGAATGTGCGTGCGGTGCAGTTTGCGTTGGTGATGGCGGGAGGGGAGGCTGCCAAACTCAGTAGTACCGCCGAGCAATTTGATTTATTGGGTATTGCCTGGACATCAGCGGCGGATACCCAGCTACGCCGCATTGCTGAACGCGCTGTGTTTTTACCTGCCAGACCCAGAGAGATTTAACCATGGGCAAACTACCAGAAAAACAACAAGGCTTTATTCTGGCGGCATCACTGATGTTATTGCTGATCGTTACGTTACTGGGCGTCAGCGGAATTAGCAGCGTCACCCTGCATGAAAAAATGTCATCCAATTTGCGTGAATCCGATCGCGCCTTCGAAGCCGGGCTGATGGCAACCGACGCTGCCGAAACCTGGTTGGCCGCACAACTCAATCAACCCGAAGCGCGTAATGCAGTATCGGGAAGTCAGACTCCAAATGTATGGGCGCCCGAGAGTGTTGGGTCCTTCTATGCATTGAGCACCTGGGCCGATCCCAGTACGCCCCCGCGGCAATTGGATCTGCCGGCCTCGGCCGGGGTGGCGATTTCACCTGTGTTCTATACGGAGGAATGGGCCAGCAGATATCTTGGCTCATCGATCAATCCTGCCAGTCAGCATCGGATCACCGACCCGCGGGTCTGGTATTACCGCAATACTGTTAAAGCGTTCGGTGGCAATGTCACCGCCACGTCGATGCAGCAGTCCATTTACGCGAGATTGTGGTGAACAAAATGAAGCAAATAGCTAAAAACTGGCGCCCAGGATTCAGTCTTGCCGGCTGTCTCGTGGTATTCGTGGGGCTGGCAGGCATAAGTCATGCGGCGAGTTTCGATATTTCCCAGCAGCCGATGTTTCTGGTGACTGATGTCCCGCCCAATATCGCGATGACCATGGACGATTCGGGGAGCATGGCCTGGGCCTACGTCCCTGACAGTATTTCGGGTGTTAAAAACGAGTTGTTTCGTGCCGCCAAATACAATGGCATGTATTACAACCCGGGGGTGACCTATAAGCCACCGGTCAATAAAGATGGAGAAGAGCTGCAAACGAGTTTTACCCACGCCTGGGTGCACGGATTTGATCACAGCTATGGATGGAAAGATCTCAGTAGCAACTATCGGCCCACCCGTCAGCTCTATCCGGAATCGAGCACGCCGCACCGCTATGTGAGCGACACCAAATCAAATCTATACTATTACTACGTATACGATGATACACGCGCCAATTGCAATGGCAGCATTAGCGACTTGGATTGTTATTATGGGGTCAATGTCGGTGCGCATTCCGGCCCGGGGGGAAGTGACGAGCGACAAAATTTTGCCAATTGGTATTCTTTTTATCGCACCCGTAACCTGGCTGTTATTTCTGCCTCCTCTCTGGCATTCCAACAATTGTCGAACAAGACCCGCATTGCTTGGCAAGCATTGAATAAATGCGCGGGATTTTCGACGAGTTGCCGTGGCTATACTGGCGTCAGCCATGATAGTCGGATCAATATTTATGATGCCGCAGAAAAAGAAACCTTTTACAACTGGCTGTTTCGTCTGCCAGCCTATGGGGGGACGCCCTTATTACCCGCAGCAAAGCGTGTGGGCGAAATGTTTAGGCAAAACCGGCCGTATGAATTAAATCCTAAGGTCAGCGAGCCCGCGAGCCGTTTGGAATGCCGGCAGAATTATTCGATTATCATGACCGATGGAATTTGGAATTCCAGTTATGCCAGTTCGATTGGGGACGAAGACGACCAGAGCAAAACGCTGCCCGATCAGACGCGCTATACACCCCGACCGCCCTATCGCAAAGACAACGGTTCCAATAATCTGGCGGATATTACTTTTAAGTATTGGGCGCAGGATTTGCATGCGCTGCCGAGTTCGGAGCTGTTGAGTTATATGCCGGTCAAAGGTAACGAAATTATTACTTCAGGCAATACCAGTACCACCTTGGCACCTTATTGGAATCCCAAAAACGATCCCGCGACCTGGCAGCATCTGGTGAGCTTTACGGTGGGCTTTGGACTCAATCGGCAGCTTAAAAACAGTGGGCTCGAGTGGACCGGGGACACGCACTCGGGGGCGGGTTATGCTGCCTTGGTAACCGGACAATCGCTGTGGCCCAATACGGGTAGTAATGTCACACCAGGGAATGTCTATGATCTCTGGCATGCGGCGATCAATGGGCGTGGAGAATTTTTTGGCGCAGAAACACCGGATGCGATCGTGAAGGCATTTAAAGAAACGATTCAGCGTATCCAGGCACGCCAGGGTAGTGCTTCGAGTGTGAGCTTCAATAGTGGCAGCGCATCTGCCTTCAGTCAGGTATTTCGCGCGGGTTTCAATAGTGCGGATTGGTCGGGTTCTCTGCAAGCCATTCCGGTATCCAATGGCGAAGGCAACCTCAGCTGTACGACAGAGCCGCGGGGAGAGACTTGCCCTGCAGTATGGGAGGCCGATTGCAATCTCACCGGGGGTTTGTGCGAGCTGACCCAGACGCAGGTCGCTGCCCAGGACTGGTCAAGCGAGCGCGTCATACTGGCTTACGATGGCGGTGTTGGTGTGCCATTTCGCTGGAACCAGCTGACCAGCTCGCAACAGACAGCGCTTAGCGATGGCCAGGCGAATACAGCGGGTCAGCATCGCTTGGACTACTTACGCGGGGATCGCAGTACCGAACAATCGGCGGGTGGCGCTTACCGAAATCGTAAGCATCTGCTTGGGGATATCGTCAACTCCTCTCCCGTTTATGTAGGCGTACCAGGCCATCTCTACCCCGATACCTGGGTGGATGCCTTCAATGGCGCACAGGGTGGTGAAACTGCGTATTCCGCGTTTGTTGCAACCAATGCACATCGCAAGCATGTCGTTTACGTTGGCGCCAATGATGGCTTTTTGCATGGCTTTCAGGCAGGCAATATCGATAGCAATGGCGTGTTCAATGACTATTACAATGACGGACAGGAAGTCCTGGCGTTCATGCCGACTCCGGCTTTTGAGCATATTGCTGATGTGACCGATCCAGACTATGGTGCTTTGGGTCTGCATAAATACTTTGTCGATGGCAAGCTCACGACAGCCGATGTTTTTTACGCTGGCGACTGGCATTCGTTATTGGTTGGTTCATTGGGTGCTGGTGGCGAGGGCGTGTTTGCCTTGGATGTGACCGATCCGGACAATTTTTCGGAGTCACGCGCCGATAGGATTGTGCAATGGGAATTTACCAGTGAGGACGACGCAGATTTGGGTGTGGTCTTGTCCGCCCCGAAAGTTGTGCGATTGCACAATGGCAAATGGGGTGTATTGGTCAGTAATGGTTATAACAACACGTATGCCGATGGTAGTGTCAGCAGTAGTGGAAATGCGGTGCTCTTCGTACTCGATGCCGAGGATGGTTCCGTTATGGCCAAGCTGGATACAGGGGTAGGCAGTTCGGATAGCCACAGTGGGGGGTATCCGAATGGTTTGGCCGGCACCACGCCCGTAGATCTGGATGGCGATGGCATTACTGACTATGCCTATGCAGGTGATTTGCTGGGAAATCTGTGGCGCTTCGATTTGACTGACGCCAATGCCAGCGCTTGGCAGGTCGCGGATTATGGTACCGCGGCGCTCAGCCCTCTGTTTACCGCGGATGATGGGCAAGCCACACCCAAGCGGCAGCCGATCACCACCGCGCCCATCGTGGAAAAACATCCTCTGGGGCTGGGCTACGGTGTAACGGTTTCTTTTGGTACCGGCAAGTATTTTGAACAGTCTGACAATACTGCGGACACCTCGACGCGGCAATCTTTCTATTCGGTGTGGGATCACTATTTTCCCGTGCTTGCAACGGTTGGAACCGAAGGCGCACCAGTGGCGACTGCATCGATGCGGCGTAGTGACCTCCAGGCGCAGCAAATCCTCACCGAGGTGCTCGATGGCGAGCAGTCTGAGCGGGCTGTATCAAACTACGAGGTCGATTGGGAGCAGCACATGGGCTGGTATCTGGATTTACTCAGTGGCGGGACCACCCCCACGGGAGAAATGCTGGTGAGTTCTCCATTGTTACTGGGTAAAACACTGGTTTTCAGCACCCTGGTGCCTTCGGGTGACGCCTGTTCCACAGGCGGGACTGGGTGGGTGATGGCACTGGATATTGCCAATGGCGGCGTACCGCGTGTTAGCCCTTTCGGAGAAACGATTTCCACCACGCAGGAGGTGACCGTAGGGTTGGGTTACGGTGATTCTGCGCCCTGGCAACCCGCATACATTTCGGGAAAGCTCTATGTACCGCAGTCGACGGGAAGACTGGATCAGCCCGATTTTCATGTGGGAGTGTTCGAAGGCCGTCAGACATTTGTCGAACTTCAATAACAATAAAAAAATACTATGACTATGAAAAACCTCAGTTCCGGCTTTACCTTGGTTGAACTCATGATTGTCCTGGCGATTTTGTCGGTGATAGCGAGCGTCGCCTATCCCAGTTACACGCACTATGTGCAGCGCGCCAATCGTGTCGAGGCGGTCAGCCTGCTAATGGAGGCGGCCAGCCGGCAAGAGCGTTACTACGCAACCCAAAGCCCTAATACCTACGCGGCCAGCATGCAGGACTTGGGATTCTCACAAAGATACCAGCCCACCGCCAACAGCAAGTATAAAGTCCAGGTGAAATCTGCCGATGCTTTTGGTTACTTACTCATCGCAAAGCCGCAGGGTGCACAGACACAGGATGGCTGCGGTACCTTCAAATTGTGGCAGAACGGTCAAAAGGCGGCGACGGGTGCGCTGAGCGTGGCTGAATGCTGGCGAAATTAAGGCAGCTCTGATCAATTCGTAACACGGCATCTCGTGGCGCAGAATCGCCCACTTCTGCGTTGCGGATCTTCGCATTAGCCAGCTATTAGGCGCGATCCGCGCCTTGAACTGGACGATTTTTTGCCACAATCTGCTCGCGCCAGAATTAATCAGAGCTTCCTGAACAGGCTGTCGAAAGGCACGATGGCTCAAGGATCGAGAAGTGCTCGGGTATTGGGCGCCCCGCTCGTCCGTCTCAATCCACGAATACGAGACGTCGTGGCCGTGGGGCAGGCAAAAGGGGAAGCCTGGCGGCTCGTCGGGCTGTGCCCGACATGGCCAAAAAGAATAACTGTCGAGTTTTACAAATGACCTGGGTATTTTTACCAGCCTGTCACTGACATTTTATCCTAGATTCCGCAGTTGGGCGCGAAAAAGACGCGTAAGCAATTGGTGTGCCTGGTGAATCAGAAAAACTCGTGGTCACCTTATTGGTGATGAGAG
>JANTGD010000160.1 GCA_024763135.1 Thiotrichales bacterium
GAAATAAAAAACGCCAGCACACCGGTCATCCAGAACAATGCACGAAAGCCAAAACCTTTGCGGATTAACCAGGCACGCAGCGCATCAAAAACCTGACGCTCTTCCATTGCGTTGATATACGTCATGGCCACCAGCAGGAACAACAGCAATTCAGCATATTCCAAAAGATTGTGGCGCACGGCCTCCTCAGCCAGTTCACTTAGGCCATGTTGTTGATAAACAATGCCGATCATGCCCCAGATCAGGCCCGCGGCAAGAATAACCGGTTTGGATTTACGCAGATGCGTAAACTCTTCAGCCATTACTAAGAGGTAGGCAATCAGGAAAATTCCAATCGCGGCAAATCCTACGGCGCTGTGGGTTAAATCCAGGCGTTGTCCATGCTCAGTTGCTGCGAGCAAAGGCGTGGCGATCAGAAAAAGGCTTGAAAACAGGAGAAAGCGGAGCGGGAGTTTTGACATTATTTTCCTTCGTTTCGATTGTACGGCAGTCAAAATCCAACCCATCCAGGTGACTGCGTCAGAACGTGGATGATGGGGTGCGTGCGTTACTATGGATTGTCTTGGTCAGTTATCAATCGTTGCAGACGCGCTTTCAGGTCGTTACCCACCCTTATCTTTTGAGGACGAGACATTGCTTGTGGAAGCACCCATGCAATGATTGATTACTCAGCAATCTGTCGATGCAGCAAAAACAATGCCACACTGCAGTGTGCCTACTGCACAGCGGTTCACGGGGCGCCGGCCTTGTAGGGGCCGCCCGAAAGGCATCGATCTTGCATAAAAAACTTACGTATTTAATGGCTATTTTGTCAGTTTTGCAACATAAATCGTGAGCGCAACTAAGGGAGCACCACACCATGCAATCCAGCAATTATGACGTCGTCGTCATTGGCAGCGGCCCCGGGGGAGAAGGCGCCGCGATGAAACTCAGTAAATCCGGCCTGCGTGTGGCCGTCGTGGAGCAAGCTACGCAAGTGGGTGGTGGATGCACTCACTGGGGTACGATACCCAGCAAGTCCCTGCGTCACAATGTCAATCTATTCAAGCAGTATCGCAACAGCCCTTTGTTTCACAGCACCTGCGCACCCACCATCATTGAGTTTCCCGAGCTGCTGCAAGCAACCTCAGAGGTCATTCATCAGCAGGTAACGACCCGCTCCCGTCACTATGCGCGCAATCGCGTTCGCGTCATCGAGGGTCGGGCGCGGTTTCTCGACGCACAGACGGTGGCCGTGGAAAACAAGCAGCGTGAAGTCATGCGGCTCAGCGCCCAGTATTTTGTAATCGCCACCGGCTCGCGCCCGTTTCATCCCGAGCATGTGGATTTCGACCATCCCCGGGTATTTGACAGCGATACCATCTTGAGCCTGACGCATACCCCCTCGAGTATCACCATTTATGGCGCCGGCGTGATTGGTTGCGAATATGCATCCATCTTTGCCAATCTGGATATCAAGGTCAATCTGGTGAATACGCGCGACCGACTGCTCTCATTTTTGGATGACGAAATCACCGATGCACTGAGCTACCATCTTCGGGATCAGGGGGTGGTCATCCGCCACAATGAAACGGTCGACCACATCCACACGAGCGACCATGCCGTGGTGCTCGACACCCGATCAGGCAAACGCTTTACTTCGGATATTCTGCTTTGGGCCAATGGGCGCAGTGGCAACAGTAACGACATGGGGCTCGAAGCACTGGGTATCGATATCAATCATCGTGGCCAGATTGAAGTTGATGACAGCTACCGGAGCGCCCAGGCACATATTTTTGCGGTGGGCGATGTGGCCGGACCGCCCGGCCTCGCGTCGGCAAGCTACGACCAAGGTCGCTTTGCCGGTGCCACGATCGCCAACCGACAATCGGACTGGCAAGTGATCGAGGAATTTCCCAGCGGTATCTATACGCTGCCGGAAATCAGCTCCCTGGGAAAAACCGAACGCGAACTGACCGAGGCAGGCGTTCCTTATGAAGTCGGCCAGGCTATGTTCAAACACATTGCAAGAGCCCAGATCACCGGCAGCACCGTTGGCATGCTGAAGGTACTGTTTCATCGCGAAACGCTGGAAATTCTCGGCCTGCACTGCTTTGGCGAAACCGCCGCTGAAATCATTCATATCGGTCAGGCCATCCTGCGCCAACAAGGGGCAGCCAATACGCTGCGATATTTTACCGAAACCACCTTCAACTACCCGACGATGGCAGAAGCCTATCGCGTCGCAGCACTCAACGGACTCAATCGTTTACGACCGCTGGATACGGACTGACAGGCATTTCAAGCAGGAATCATCACAAACGTGAATTCTGTCAAAGGAGCGCCGGCGAAAATGCACTAATTTTCTATTTACTAAGACAATCCATAGTAAAGCCACATTCTGCGGGCCACTGCCGGCGAGCCGCAGTTTGATCCGTAACAGCTGGGACGCTTTGTATGAGGTTTTACTATGGATTGTCTTAGCATCCCCCTTCGCAAAGGAATGAGAACAATGCAAGAAGGATCAGCCAATCAACGCGAAGCATTTCGCGTCAACGACAAAATCGCACTCCTGGTCAATCCCCTCGCACCCACCATCGCGGGACAGATCAACAGTCTTTTCGATGCGCGACGCAAAACCGCGCTGATTCACGGTGAGTCGTATCACAAGGTCAAACGTGAAATCAGTGGTTTGGGCTATGTAAAACGCCGCTATCCGGAAGTTTGGGAGTACATCGAATTTCTCGAACATAAAGTGGACTGCGTTTCACAGCTGCAGATCGGGGACAATCATGCCCTGGATGTGCCCCGGCACACAGTCGATCTCAGCCTGGGCGGCATTCAGTTTCACGCGCCCCACAAGCTGGCCGACCGCGCCACGGTCGAATTGAAAATGCGCCTGTTTCCATCGATGAAAATCATCTACGCCATCGGTCGGGTGGTACGCCAGACACAAACCGCGCAAGACGCCCTGATTGCCATCTGCTTTACGCATCTGCACAACGAAGATCGCGATACCCTCGCCAAACACATACAGCAGGTGCAACTCGAACGCCTGCACCGCGAACACGCCTAATGCCCTTACGGCAGGCGCGCGATCAAGGGTGAGTCGGTGACGGGCCACTGCCCTTTGGCGAGATTTTTGCCACTGGCGGCATCAAACAGCACATAACTGTATTTACCGTAATGTGGCAACTTACGCAGCAAGGTGTTCAGGCTGGCCTGATCGGGCGCCAGTAGCACGACGGCAGTCTGCTGCGAGTTTTTAAGTGCCAGCGCCGCGCTGTGCGTTGCGCGTGCATAGTGCTGCCCTGCGAGAATGATTTGGGACGTCGTGAGCGGGAAAGGCGCCCCGATGTCTGCCTTTGCAGCCTCTCTCGTCGGTGGGCTGTCGGGCGAGAATCGCGCACGCAGCTGCTCGAGCTGCTGTACATCGGGATTGAGCAGCAATTCCACCTGCCCTGCTGCGCCCGCATCTTTTGATAATGGCTTTACCCCCGTCAGCGGGTTCAGTCTCTTGAGTGGCGCCAGCATCGCCGCATCCCGGGCTGCGCGTTCTGAGGTAGCTGTCATCCAGACGCGCTGCGCCGCATATAGCTGGTTTAAGCTCGCGGGTAACTCAGCGTCATCCGGTATGCGCATCAGATCGAATTCAGGATCGATCGCAACCTCACGCAGACCGGGCAGCTTCGGCAATGACCACTGCTGACGCCGCTGCTGCATCTCTAGGGTGATACGTTGTTCACCGCCATCAGCATCGCGTAACACCACCGGCACCGAAATCCTGAACGGCGCCTCGGCTTGCCGCTGCTCCAGTGTCAGCTGCACGCGCCCTCCGGCATCCTTGTGCAGCTCAGCCAATGCCAGTTTAGGCGCGCCGCTACGCTCGAGCCATTGCTGAAAAAACCCCTGCAGGGACTGCCCGGAGGCCGTTTCTAAACTGCGTGCCAACGCCCAAAAGTCAGCGCGTTGAAACCGGTACCGATGGTAAAAATCCTTTAGTCCGGCGTAAAACACGTCCCCACCGAGCTGTTGGTGCAACATATGAAACACCATCATCGACTTGCCATACCCCACGGCTTGCGTTGCCTGATTATGCCGGCTACGGAATTCGACCAGGGGAAAATCCTTACCCTGTCGGGTAAACAAGGCAAATTTCTGCAAGGTGTCGCGACGATAGGCGACCTCCTTGTGGCGCTGCGCCTGTAGACGATGATCGGCCAGATACGCTGTCAGCCCTTCGGACCAATTCCCCGCTCGCGCATCCACATACACGCCATTGCCCCACCAATTGTGCAAAATCTCATGCGGGAAAGAACTGTATAAAATAAAGGGCAGGCGCATGACACGCGAACCGAGCAACGTAAACGATGGCATCCCCCAGCCGGTCTCCCAGAAACTCTCCACAGTGGCAAATTTTGCGTAAGGATAGTCACCGAGTAATGCGACGTAGTCATCGAGATAGCGATGGGTGGCATCCAGGTAGCGTTGCGCCAGGGCATTGTCCTTGTGCAGCAGATAGACCCTTGCCTCCCTGCCATTGTTCGTCGACGTATAAACCGTGTACGGACCGGCCAAGACATAAATCGCGGTTTGCGGGTGCTCCTCGCGCCAATGATACGCGTCCACCTCCCTGCCCTGGGAAAGGCTCGCCCACCCCTCGGGCAACCCTTCGATACGCAAGTCGAAACGATGTTCGACGCCAGGCGCCTGGGGATACCAGTCGCTCCCACTGTCCAGATAAACACCCGCACTGCTCAACAACCGGCAGGGCTCGCGCAACCAGTCACAGGCGGGAGTCGAATCAATGGACCCGGTATATCTGAGCGTAACCGGTTGTTGGCCTGCGGGAAATTCATACCAGGCAAGTCCGGCCTGCCGTCTGACGGGCTCGAGCACCTGTCCATTTGCGTGGACTTTGAAGCGTGCTCCAAGATGAAAGCGTAGCGCTGCGTCTTGATTCGCCTGCAACACATCGGTCACTTGAAAGCTCCCCTTGGCCGGTGACAAGTGAAGCGTTATGCGGTGCTCGAAGATTGCAGCTTCACCCGGTGTTACCGCTGTCGGTTGGCCCGCATCGGAGTGTGCCGGCGGTTTGCAGGCCAGTAGCAAACCCATCCCGATAACCAGCAACGCAACCCGTGCAATGCGTTGCACCCCATTCAAACCTCTGTGTTTTCCAAACAAGCTCGCCGGATTTGCATGCCGCCGGCGAACCCGTGACCGGCGTGGGACTATCGATCCCGCCCCGTGCAAACTGCTATGCTGTCGTCGTCGTATCATGTCAAACTCGCTCATTCGAGAAGCCGCAGCCACCATGCCAAATCTGATCAAAATGCTCTTGCTCGTCACCGCGCTGATGTTAACAGCCTGCGGCCCAAAACACCCACCGGCCAAAATCCTCAGCCACCAGGGATATTCGGACGTGATGGCGTATTTGCAATCCTATCAACCCAAGGTCTATGCCAACGGCCAACAGCTCACGCTCGATGAATTCTTTGACAAACTCAAATCGCTGCGCGTCATCTACGTGGGTGAACAACATGACCGCTACGACCACCACCTCAACCAACTGCTGATACTCTCACGCCTTCACAGCCTCGTCCCAGAGCAGGCGCTGGGCCTGGAATGGTTTCAGCGGCCGTTTCAACCGCTACTCGACGACTACATTGCAGGCCGTATCGACAGCGCCGAACTGCTGGCGCGCAGCGAGTACATGACCCGCTGGGGCTTCGACTTTCGCATGCTCGAACCCATTCTGGAATATGCGCGGCGCGAACATATCCCGGTATTGGCACTCAATGCCGATGTCGCTCTTACGAAAAAAGTCGGCCAGGGCGGCTTGAAAAGCCTCACGCCTGAAGAACGCGCGCGCCTGCCCAAAAACATCACCCCCCCCAGCGAGCAGGAACGCACGATCCTGAAAAAAGTCTTCGACCAGCACCAGGGTCACCATGAACAATCTTTCGAAAACTTTCTCCTCGTACAGCGCATTTGGGACCTGACCATGGCCGGGCGCATTGTGGACTACTTGCAAAACCATCCCAAAGCCCAGGTGATCGTCTTTGCTGGCAGCGGCCACCTCGTTAAAGGCCGCGCCATTCCCGCAGAGGTCGCCAAGCAACTGCCCGGCATCCCCTCCGCCGTGATTAAAAGCAGCGATAAACCCGGCCGTAGTGACACGGCGGATTACCTCATGGTCAGCCCGGCCGCAATGCTCCCACCCACGGGCAAACTGGGCATCTGGTTCGACGAACACGAAAAAGGCGCCTTGGTCCGCTCTGTGGTAGAAAACTCCGGCGCCGCTGAGGCAGGCATCCAATCCGGCGATGTCATCACAGAAATCGATGGACAACCCATCGTGCACTCAGCCGATCTGCGCATTGCGCTACTCCACCACCAACCCGGAGATACTGTAAAATTGACAGTGCTGCGTCACTCAGCCGAGGGAAAAGAAACGTTACAAAACATTGAGGTTCGCTTGAAAGGGCTTTAATGAGCTTTAATGGACTATAAAGATGACAAGGCGCTAATCGCTTAAATACCGCAGTAGAGTAGTACCGCACTATTATTAATCACTCAAGTGCTGGGATTTAAATACCCTTACGCATTGAATTAGAGCGTTTTTTCCCGCGGGTTGAAGGACAGGATGAGGGCATGCATTCAATCAAAGCATTTACGCGCTCGCTTTTTCTTTCATCAGCAACCGATCCTGTATCTGCTGGCCGGTGCGCCCCGCCATCACATCGCATTTTACGACTAAAAGATAATAAACCTGCCGCTCGACCTGACGATACAAACTCTCCAAATTGCCCATCCCTTTGGACAAAACCACATCGGCAGCATCAAAAATCCCGCGTGAATAAGCATTGGCCTCCTGCAGATCAAAACCCGGCGTTCCAACCCCTGTATCGACCACCTCCGCGACCGCTTCTAGCGCCTGCGCTTCCTTGACCGTCACATCGTTAATCACCGGCGCACCCCGTACAAAAAAGTATCGCTTAATATGGGGGTAATCCCGCGCAATAATCTGCAACAAATGCCGGTCGAGCAAATGCTCACCAACATTGTCACCAATCAAAACAAACGATTGGGCACGCGCCAAGTCAGCTTTCAACGCCGCCGATTCATCAATCGCAAAAGGCACATCAAATGCGCGCCGCAGCATATGCTCTAAATCAAGCTGCTCAGCCGCGCCAAAATCAATCACATTGCCAATCACACTGAGCTGCAATGCCTGATCCAGGGTTTGATACGGCGAAAGATCAATCTGCCCCACTTGCTCGATCGCCCGCTGTTTCACCCGCGCCAAAGGATCCTCACAACCCGTCACAGCCCTGATCTGTGCATAAATC
Organism: Thiotrichales bacterium; assembly: GCA_024763135.1. Classification (GTDB taxonomy): domain Bacteria; phylum Pseudomonadota; class Gammaproteobacteria; order UWMA-0217; family UWMA-0217; genus JANTGD01. Next base: position 7,335 of record JANTGD010000160.1, read on the forward strand.
GGCTTAGCAATCTGCGGCGCTGTCGCGGTCAAATCATGCTCAATCAAAGTCTTCGCCGCCGCATCCATCACTGTTTTAAGCGGCTCATCCTCCAACTCCAACAACCGTCCCGCACGTAACGCCTGACGATAAAGACACACCAGACACTCTGGCTGAATATGCATCAACAACCTCACTTATAAAAAAAACCAACCACATTGTACGAAGATATCCAGGAAGCACTGATTCATTCTGGCTCTAGCAGCGTGTGCTGAAAAATCATCCAGTTAAAGGCGTGGAATGCAGGTAATCCCGCAGGGGACCCTCTCTCGCTTCGAAATTCACCTTGTAGCTGGCTATTGCGCAGATCCGCAACGCAGAAGCGAGCGATTTTGCGCCGCAAGATGCTATGTTACCAATTGATCAAAACTGCCTTAACAGGTTGTTGAAAAACTCTCAGCTGGCACGATCCAGCGTTAATTGTGGCTCAAAATGCTCATTGACTGCGTGTACACTGCGCTTTTTCTCCAGATTTTGCCTTGTCTCGCACTC
>JANTGD010000161.1 GCA_024763135.1 Thiotrichales bacterium
CATCACCAATAAGGTGACCACGAGTTTTTCCGATTCACCATGCACACCAATATCTTACGCGTCTTTTTTGCGCCCAACTGAGGTTTTTAGGTTTAACCCTCACCCCGCCCTCTGCCTTTGAGGGCGAGAGGATGATTGTGCAAGAATTTTTGCAACGATTGATATCCTTTTGGAAGGATGTTTTGCTTACGGGAACAACGGGCAGCGCCACCCCTGTGTTATCAGCAGCTTAGTTAAGTTGAATTCGCTGTCCCCAGGGTACACGATGCTGGCCTTTGACAAGCCAGATGACAGGGTAGTTGGGAGGGCGTTTGGGAAAACTGCCTTCCGCATCTGTAAAGTAAACCAATAGGTCGGGAGGTTGATCCTGGCGCTCGATCCACTCAAAAATGGGTTCGAAAGCGGTACCACCGCCACCCGTGATCTTTGCGGGTACGGCGAAATCATCCCAGCTCTCAAAAATCCACGGGGCCTGTTTATCGATTTCTGAATCGCAGGCCAGCAGCGTGACGCGCGCCCGCAATTGTGCCTTGAGCGCATTCACCTCACTGATAAATTCCTCCATCTCTTCCGCGCGGATCGAGCCGCTGGTATCCAATGCTACGACTAGCTGAATTTGGTGGCTGCGCAGGCTCGGCAGAATATAATCACCCGCTCGACGTGAAGGTCGCATATAACTGAAATCATCGCGCGCCGTGTTTGTCATATAGTGCGCCAGCAGTTGCCGCCACGGCAGTTGCGGCTGCAATAGGTGGTCGATCATTCTGGCCATCTCACCACCGAACTTGCCTGCCTGCATCGCCTGTTGAGCAGCGCCTGCCAGTCGTTGCTGCCATTGAATATTCAGGGCGTCTTTTTCTTCGGGAGTCAGGGGCTCGGGTTCACCGTGAGTGGTTTGTGCGGTTTGCTGGCCTTGCGTCGGCTCAGCACCGCCTAGGGCGTCCGGGTCGGGTTCAGGTTGTGGCTGATCTTCAGTGAGGTCTTTTTCACTGCGACTGCTTCCGGATGCGTTTTCGCTGTTGTCCTTGTCATAGAGATGGTTATCCAGTGGCTCTTCATCATCCTTGTCCTGTAGGCAAGGATAGATCTCCTCTGCCGTCATGCCTTTGAACTCGGACAGGTGCAAGGAGCCGGGCGGGGCTCTCAGGCCTTCGGCTAGGAGCAGCGGGTTGATCGCATAGTCGCAGGCCATGTCCCAATGCAGCTTGCGTCGGTGCTGGCGGCGTGCGAAGTGGGACAGCGCACAGTGCAAGGCCTCGTGGGCAAGCATGAATTGCGTTTCATCTAAACTCAAGGCGTCGATGAACGCTGGGTTGTAGTAAAACTTACGGGCATCTGTGGCCGTGGTGGGACACCAGTCTTGCGCCGCGGCTTCCATGGGCAGGCGCAAAACCAGCGCGCCTAGGAACGGCTTGTCCAGGATCAGTTTGGTGCGGGCCGCTGCCAGCTTGGTTTCAATTTTTTCCAGGTCCATGACAGGTCTGTGGGGCCCAAGGGGCCATGGCTGAAGAAGGACGGTGAGCGTTGCGGGTTGTCGGCATCATCATGCTTACTCATAGAGCATCACGTCGGAGACCAATTGTGCCCAGTCACCAAACTGGGGCACCTCAAATAAACTCGCGCCAATGGCGCGGTGCAGGTCCGAGACGAGCATCACGCCCATCTCGCGCTGCGGAAAACGGCTGGCATAGTCGAGAATATGGCCCAGAGCGGTGCCGGCCTCTCCGTTTTCGCCGGCACGTATGCCTCTGCCCACAAGTGCTGCAGCCACAGCATACTGTAGATCTACCTCCGTAGGGACAGGCACATCGCTATCGCCCGCAAGAATGGCGTCGAGATCCGGCATTTTATCGAGGCTATTGACGAATGCGGTCAGTTCCACGCCGGCTGCCGGACCCACACAGGCCTGCAGACTGCCTTGCAACAGCTGCGGATGGTCGGCAAATTTTTGCAGCGCTCGGTGCGCAAATTCCCAGGAGCGTGGTGACGGAAAGGCCACAGGGTTGTGCGCTGGGTCGAAGTCGAACAGCAGCTCCGGACGAAAGCGCAAAAAGCCGATGATGCGTTCATCGATCTGATTTCGATAGGCCCACAGGGCCCAGTCATCCAGATGTGCCTCGACTTCGAAGTGTGAAAAGCGATTGGCCAATGGGGCGGGCATGCTATACGTCACGCCGCGATCTCCCTGACGGTTGCCCGCGGCGAAAATGGCCCAGCCGGTGGGTACTTCGTACTCTCCCAGCCGACGGTCGAGAATCAATTGATAGGCGGCGGCCGATACCGAGGGGGGCGCGGAGGTAATCTCGTCAAGAAATAGAATACCGGTAGCACCATGTCGCGTGGCGTCCGGCAATATGGCAGGTACAGCCCATTCCACTAAGCTACCGCTGTGAAAAGGAATGCCGCGCAGATCACTGGGCTCCATTTGTGAGAGTCGAATATCGATCACTGGCGCCTGATGCTGTGCGCCAACCTCGCGTACCATATCCGATTTTCCAACCCCGGGTGGCCCCCATAACATGACTGGGGTGTGATGCCCCTCGCGAGTGCTGGAAAATTCGCGGTCGAGAATGGTCAGTATTTGGGTTGGTCGCATAATTTGGCTCTGAGTACGCTGATGATACAGTCTGTATCTTACCCTACCGCGTGGGTGAATGGGGGGCAAAGGCTGCGCTGGATTGAGGCTATAGAGCCGTCGGCGGTTGGAAAATGCGATGCTTGCATGCAGTGATGCCATTGCGCTGACTATTGGCAGTTACCCTAAGTCAACTCGGCGCCTGCGCGAGTGGGAATGCCGTAGCGGTCGGTTAAGGAAGCCCTGATTAAGTCTGGCGTGAGCAGATTGTGGCGAAAAATCCTCTCGTTCAAGGTGCGGATCGCAGGTAACAGCGGGCTATTGCGAAGATCCGCCACTTAGAAGTGGGCGATTTTGCGCCGCAAGATACCGTGTTACGAAATGATCAGAGCTTCCTTAAAAAGTAAGGGGAGACGTGGTTTCGATACTCTGCGGTCAGGCGTAAAACATCACTACTCTGAGAGACCCTTGTAAATGCAGGTTTATGGCACCATTTTTTCTGCTAGAGTGCGTTTTCAACGCGGCGCTTGCGCCCTATGGTTTAACCCTGTCACTCAAGAGGAGTGTATGACGATGAAGCTTGAATTGAATGATAAAGAGGTGTCCGTGCTGACCAAAACACTGGAGATCTATATTTCAGACTTGCGTTTGGAGATTGCCGATACCGAAAAAGAAGCAATGCGCGATACGTTGAAAGAGGAGGAAGTTGTACTTAAAGAAATTCTCCAACGATTGAAAGCGGGCTGATTCACCATTTCTTGTCAGCGGGGGTGAGAGCCGGGAGGCATCACTGATGCCGCCAGCGGTGCAATAGCAAAAAGCCAAACAACATACCGCCCAGGTGTGCAAAATGGGCTACTCCGGCCTGTGTCCCCGTAATGCCAGCCCACAACTCTATGGCCCCATAGAGCAGAACAAACCATTTTGCTTTAAGAATTACGGGGGGAAACAACAGCGCGAGCCGTTCCTCAGGGAAGGTCAGTCCAAACGCCAGAAGAATACCAAAAACGCCACCTGAGGCGCCGATAGTGGGGAATACCGTCCCATAGCGCGCCGACCAGCTGCTGACCAGCAGTTGTACCAGCCCTGCGCCGGCTACGCAGACAAAATAGTAGTATAGGAAACGTTGACTTCCCCATAAGGTTTCCAGGCGAATGCCGAACAGCCACAACGCGTACATATTGAAGCCGATGTGTAATAAGCTGCCATGCAAAAATGAATAACTCAGTAATTGCCAAAGCTGGAAAGAATAGGGCAGCTCCGTCATCAGTCCGTGAGGCACCAGCGGCCACAACGCAAATAGACCAATTAAAGGTTCGGCAAAGCGCAATTCGAGAAAAAATACCAGTCCATTGATAATTAACAGCCATTTTACGACGGGCGTGATCATCGGCAATATCCTTGGAGTACCAGGTGGCCAGTAAAAGCAATGCAGGTGTACCACATTATAGCGACACTCTGTTACCTGTATCAGTCAATGGAATAGTCATTACCTGCACGGCGCGCCATGATCCAACGCTGGCCGGACGGTCTGGACACGAGCTATATTTTACGAAACGACTCAGCGTATTCATCTTTTGCCCCATCTTGGCGTGATTTTCGTACTCGAATGCTCACATTCTCCGTGCGATATTGCCTTGATAGGTACCAAAATCTAAACACGCTGAGTCGTTACTATTTTACTAGGGAGATAGTAGTGTGAGATTGGCGTATCGGAATTACTTCGCGTGTTGTCAAAACAGGCAGTCACTACTCAGATTGCCCCTGAAATTCGTCGGATCAAAGCGATAAATGTGAGTCTACAGGGTATCAATGGCCATTTTTAACCCAGAGCTGGCACATTGCAGGGGCTAGCTGCATAGTGAGGGTGCATCCAGGGTTCAATACGCGTCCTTCAAGTGGATACAGCCCCCTGAATGTTGCTGCGCACCGGTGGGAGACGTAAGGACAATAGCGCCGCAAGCGCGACAAATGTCGCGGAGATCCACAAACAGCCCGTGAGTCCGAGGTACTGATACACCAATCCGGACAAAACCGTGCCTGTTAAGCGTCCCCCGGCGTTGGCCATGTAATAGAAGCCCACATTCATGGAGACTTTGTCATTGTCCGCATAGGCGAGAATCAGGTAGGAGTGGACCGCTGAATTGATGGCGAAAACGACACCAAACACGAGTAGCCCCACGATCAGTGTCACTGCCGGGCTCCAGGGTTGGCCCAGCGCCCAGGCGAGGGTGGCAGGAATCAGCGTGAGTAATAGTGCCAGCAGGACGGCAGTGCGCCCACCGGGGCGGTGTCCGCGGATAAGTTTTGGCGCGCTGGCCTGAACCAGGCCATAACCAATCACCCACACAGCAAGAAAACCACCCACTTGCATAAAGCTCCATCCAAGCACTTCATAGAGGTAGACTGGCAGCGCCACCACGAACCAAACATCGCGTGATCCAAACAGGAAAAAGCGCGCGGCAGAGAGCCAGTTGATCGCGGGAATATTGGAAAACACCTGCGTGAACTTTGGTTTTGCGTTGGATTTGCCCATCTCACCCGGTAACCGTAACCAGGTGACCACCAACACCAGGAGTAAGGCGCCTGCGAGTATCACCAGGGCGCCCCGAAAGCCGAAAGCCTGAAGTAACCAGGCACCCAGGAAAAACCCCGCGCCCTTGAGCGCGTTTTTAGATCCTGTGAGGATCGCGACCCATTTGAAAAGACGTGAATCACTATCGTGCTTAACGAGGGTCTTCACGCTGGCTTTGGCGGACATCTTATTCAAATCCTTGGCGATCCCCGAGAGCGCCTGGGCGGTCATAACATAGAACACCGAAAGCCAGCTGTCCGGCACCGTGAGCATCAGCAGCGCCCCAACCTGCAGGCTCATTCCAATGTGCATAGTAAGGTTCAAGCCCACGCGTGCCGCGAGCCAGCCTCCTACGAGATTGGTGACCACACCAAAAAATTCATAAAACAAAAACAGCATCGCCACTTCGAAAGGCGAATAGCCCAAGAGGTGGAAATACAGGATGACGAGCATACGAATTGCACCATCGGTGAGCGTAAAGGCCCAATAGCCTGCGGTGACGAGCGCATAGTTTTTTGTGTTTTGATCCATCGTTGGTTTAGACCCTTAAGAAAGCTCTGATTCATTCAGGCGCGAGCAGATTGTGGTGAAAAATCGTCCAGTTCAAGGCGCGGATCGCAGGTAACAGCTGGCTATTGCGAAGATCCGCAACGCAGAAGTGGACGATGTTGCGCCGCAGAATGTCCTGTTACGAATTGATCAGAGCTTCCTTAAGTCAGTAGTGCAGCCACCTTATCGGCCAGTTCCATCATGCGATTGACGTAACCCCATTCATTGTCATACCAGATCAGCAGTTTCACCTGCGTTTCATCGATCACCAGGGTCGAGGGTGCATCGACAATCGCGGAGCGCGGATCGTGTTTAAAATCTACTGATACCAAAGGGCGTTCTTCGTAGCCGAGGATGCCTTGCAGTGGTCCTTCTGCGGCCTCGCGTAATAGGGTATTGATTTCTGTTGCGGTCACAGCTTGCGGTAATTCCACGACCAAGTCGGTCAGCGAGGCATTGAGCAATGGTACGCGGACGGCCATGCCATTGAGCTTGCCTGCAAGTTCGGGAAAAATCTGCACGATCGCTTTGGCCGAGCCCGAGGTTGTGGGGATCAAGGATTCTCCGCAGGCACGGGCTCGGCGCAGGTCCTTGTGGCCCTTGTCGACGATGGTTTGCGTATTGGTGATATCGTGTATCGTTGTCATGCAGCCATGCACGATGCCGATTTTTTCATGTAAGACCTTGATCACCGGTGCCAGGCAGTTGGTGGTACAGGAGGCCGCCGTCAGCAGATGATGTGCTGCAGGATCGTAGCAGTGATCGTTCACGCCATAGACAATATTGAGGGCGCCATTGACGGGCGCTGCCACAATGACTTTTTTAACACCCTGTGCAAAGTAAGCGGCCAGTTGCTCAGGTTTGCGAAAGCGCCCCGTGGCTTCGATCACGATATCGCAGCGGGACCAGTCGCTTGCTGCGATAGTCGGCTGCATGCTGTAAGCAATGCTGCGATCGTCAATGTGTAAGTGCTCTGCGGATCCGCTGCAAGCAGGGTCCCAAATCCCATGTACCGAGTCGAACTTCAGGAGGTGCGCGGCGGTAGCAGCATCCCCACTGATTTCGTTGATTTGTTGGAACGAAAAGCGCGGATTGTGCCAGGCGGCACGCAGCCCCAGACGTCCCATGCGGCCAAAACCGTTAATGCCAATTGTTGTGGTCATAAGTCGTGCCTGTCGGTGTTCCGATGAACAGCTGTTGCATGGATAGATCGATGTTGCGCAGCGGGATTCTAATTGGGGCGTCTAATATGCACAAGAACAGATATAAGCTGTCACAAAAAATTCATACAGTAGCGGAGCGGATGGATCGGTGTGTCATAATCGGGCAGCGGTTTGGGTCTCCTTATACCTCGTCCAGCCTGAAATGACGGATACAGTGGATCAGCCAGCATGCCCGGGCAGGCGTGCTGGCGACTCATCCGTAGACAGCGCACCGCAATGGCGTACCGCTTGTTGTATAGTATGTAGCGCCATGCCTTGTTTCTAAGTGATGTTTGTAACGACTCAGCTCAGCCCTGAAACGCACCAGCTCTGCGTTAGAAAATGGTCATTGGCACTTGTGAACCCACATTTTTCGCCTTGTTCCAGCGCATTTCAGGGGTGAGCTGAGCAGTTACTTCACTTTTTGACAACTCACTGAATAGTTATTGATTTTTTACCATGTTGACTGCAGAAACCTACACGCGTGCCCTCGCAGATTTGACCCGCTTGAGAATTCTGATGTTGTTACTTCAGGAGGAAGAGCTCTGTGTCTGTGAGCTCACACATGCGCTGGATATGGTCCAACCCAAAATTTCGCGGCATCTTGCTGTGTTGCGTGAGAAAGGGATTCTTCAAGATCGGCGCAATGGACTTTGGATCTTTTATCGCTTGCATCCCGATTTGCCTGACTGGGCTGTCAAGACACTCCAGGCGCTTGCTGAGGGGTGTGTCGATAAAGCGCCCTACGTGCAGGATCGGCAGCGTCTTTCTCAGACCGATGTGCGTAATGGTCTCAAAAGCTGCGGTTAGCAGGCTGTTGGCGTACTAGTACACCGACAAGTTCAAACTGTCTATATCAGCGCAAACCCACGCGTTCAGAACAAGGCATTGTTGCGAAGCCATGGTTGTTCCATGTCGA
>JANTGD010000162.1 GCA_024763135.1 Thiotrichales bacterium
GTTGATGTGGCTGCGCTAAAACGCGTGGCGGATGCGCAGGAACGCATGAATCAGAATCAGCAGCAGCTGTTGGCGCAACAATCCCAAACAGGCGAGGCGACAGAAGCGGTTGCAGAGCAATTTGCCGAAGCGACGCAACGCTATCTGGAGGCATTGGTCGATAGCGTGCATACAGGGGTGCAACTGACCACCCAACTACAGCTTGTGGAAAAGACTGACGCCGATGCACAGGCGACGCTCGCTCTGGCTTATGATGATACCCGTCCCTTAACTGCTCTGGTAACGCTGGGAGATTTGCTCAGTGCGTTTAATGGAAAATTCACTCTGGATCTTGACGCACAGTTGCAAAACAATCCGTTAGTGGGCGAGTGGATTGAAATGGGTACGATGATGGGGCTGATCCAACCCGACGCCGAGCGGCTTAAATTTTCCGCTGCTCTGGAAAATGGTGCGACGAAGGTCAACGGCCAGCCTTTTCCGCTCTTAGACATGCTGGGCCCCCTGGCATCACAGCCGTTGACGCTTTAGGGGAGCTCTGATCAATTCGAAACGCGGCATTTTGCGGCGCAAAATCGCCCCCTTCTGCGTTGCGGATCTTCGCAATAGCCAGCTATGACCTGCGATCCGCGCCTTGAACTGGACGATTTATCAGCGCAATCTGCTCGCGCCAGAATTAATCAGAGGGTGTCGCTATACCACGTCGCAATCGGGGGCGAGCGTGGGTTTTGCAACAGTCCCCATAGGGAGCCAGTGGTTGCTGTTTCGCGTGGATTGTTAGGGGGCACGATACCATGCCCACGCAGTGAGGTGCTTCTAGTCGGCGGCGCGCCGACGTTCCCGAAACGAGGCGATGAGACTGGCGGTGGCAATGGCATAAGCCAACCACGATACCACCGGCAGCGAGTGCCATATCGGCCCGTGAGGGAACGCCATCATTCCAAAGCCGAGCAGGCTCGCCAAGAGGGTCAGTATCCATAATCCTTGTTTTCGCTGCCCTTCACGAAGGGTTTTTTCCAGAGCGCTCAGCTGGGTTGATTCGTAGTGTAGTTTTAGCCGTTCTTTGGCAGCAAGATTGATGACCTCATTGAGTAGTATCGGGGTTTCCGGTGCTTTTTCGAGAAACCTGGGCAGGTGACTTTTCAAGCCCTTGACCAGCGCTTTGAGACCCACCTGATCGTGCATCCAGTCTTCTATGAAGGGTTTGGCCGTTTTCCAAAGATCCAGATCGGGATAGAGGTCGCGTCCCAAGCCTTCAATATTAAGCAGGGTCTTTTGCAGGAGTACGAGCTGGGGTTGTACCTCCATATGAAAGCGCCGGGCAGTCTGGAACAGGCGTAAGAGGAAATGCCCAAAAGAGATTTCTTTTAGGGGGCGCTCAAAAATGGGTTCGCAGACGGTGCGGATTGCAGATTCGAAATCGTTGACTCGCGTGTTGGGAGGCACCCAACCAGACTCTACATGGAGTTCTGCCACTCGCCGGTAATCACGTCTGAAAAACGCATAGAAATTTTCCGCCAGGTAACGCTGATCTTCTGGTGTCAAGGAGCCTACGATGCCAAAATCGATGGCGATGTAGGTGGGGGATGCGGGCTCATGGGCGTCGACGAAGATATTACCTGGATGCATGTCGGCGTGGAAAAAGTTATTCCTGAACACTTGGGTGAAAAAGATTTCCACACCCCTTTCGGCCAGCAGTTGCATATTGACATGGTGGCGGTGCAAGGCCTGCATATCACCAATGGGTATGCCTGAGATGCGCTCCATGACCATCACATGGTTTGATGTTAAGTCCCACTCAATACTGGGGATATAAAGAATCTCAGAGTCCTCGAAATGGCGTCTGAGCTGCGAGGCATTGGCAGCTTCGCGCATGAGATCGAGTTCATCGAATATAGTCTTTTCATACTCCTCTACGACCTCTATAGGCCGTAACCGGCGTCCTTCCGGCCAATAGCGATGGGCGGCGCGTGCAATGATGTAGAGAAGCTCAACGTCCCGACGGATGATTTTTTCAATATTTGGTCTAACAACCTTGATGACGACCTGGCGCCCATCCTTGAGCTCGGCTGCATGTACCTGTGCGATCGAGGCTGAGGCTAACGGCTCGGTATCGAAGCGGGAAAATACTTCGTTGACGGGGCGCCCGAGTGCTTTCTCGATGATGGCTCTCGATTGTTCTTTGGGAAATGGCGGCACTCGATCCTGGAGGCGTGCCAGCTCCCGGGCGAGGTCGGGCGGCAAAAGATCGCGGCGCGTAGACAGCATTTGCCCGAACTTGATGAAGATGGGACCGAGATCTTCGAGTGCCAGCCTGAGGCGGACTGCGCGAGGTGCTTGTTCCTTTCGCCACCAATTCCAGGGTAGTAGGTGATAGACAAAACGGATGGGACTGAGAAAGCGCAGGCCAAACAGGAATTCATCCAGCCCATGACGCAAAAACACAATATTGATGGTGGCCAGGCGTAAGACCTGGCGAAGATGTCTCATGGTGTGCTGTTCTGCTCTCTGCTTGTTTTACGTTCCAGCCGTTTAATGCGTGCCTCAAGTCGGTCGACATCGGCACGCAGGAATTCGGTTTGTTCAAACAGGTGATTGACTTCGATACGGGTGGGTAACAATCCGGACTCTTCCTGTAGGTATTCTTTGGTGTCCCATTGTAACGCGCGCAAGGTTTCTTTGACCCAAGCTTGCGCCTGTCTGGTTTGTACACCGATGCGATGGGCAGCGAAATCACCAACGAGCTTGCTCATCAGTTCTTCCCAGTCGATTTCCATCTGTTTGAGAATATCGGAGAAGCGTTGGGCGATGCGGCTGTCTCCGTGAATCTTGACCTCACCACTGTGTAGCAATGCGGTGGGTTCATCGCTGCGCAACAGTTTGATCAGGGATAGTGCGCTGCCCTGGATGCTGCAATCGGGGGAGCGTTCGCAGCCCGCAAGTAAATGCAGGCTGCGTGCGCGGGGTTCACAGTACACTTCAACATCGGGTGCCTCGAGTCGCAGGGCAATGCATGCATCTTCCAGTTCGGCCAATTGCCCTGAGACCTCGGGATCCAATGCGAGATAGCGGTTGAGCGCGGATTCGACAATGCCGAGCAGGGGCTGCATCACGGTCATTTCAGAGGCCCTCAGTCCAGTGCGTACCCTTTGTGCAGCGCAACAATGCCGCCGCTCAGGTTGTAGTAATCGCAGTGTGCAAAGTTGGCTGCTTCCATCATCTGCTTGAGCGTATCCTGGTCGGGATGCATCCGAATCGATTCCGCCAGATAACGATAGCTTGCGGCATCATTGGCAATTAAACGCCCTAGTGCGGGAAGCGCCGTAAATGAGTAGAGATCATAGAGCTTACCCAGGGCTTTGGTCGTGGGTTTGGAGAATTCCAAGATGAGTAATTTACCGCCTGGTTTGAGCACTCTGCGCATTGATCGTAGCGCAGCATCCTTGTCGGTGACATTGCGCAAGCCAAAGGCGATGGTGATCACATCGAAATAGTCATCGGGAAACGGAAGGGCTTCGGCATTGACTTGTGCGTAACGGACATTGCCCGCAATCCCTTTATTAATCAGCCGGCGGCGACCTTCTTCGAGCATGGAGCTATTGATGTCTGCGAGCACGACTTCGCCATGACTGCCGGCTTGACGAGCAAATTGCAGGGTGAGGTCGCCAGTGCCACCGGCGAGATCGAGAACATGCATGCCGGGTTTAACGGCGGCTTGATCGATGGTGAATTGTTTCCACACACGGTGGATGCCCAGGGACATAAGATCATTCATGAGATCGTATTTGCTGGCCACGGAATGAAATACCTCTGCGACGCGCGAGGCTTTTTCCTGGGTGGGTACCTCCTGGTAGCCAAAGTGGGTTTTGTCTGTATCCGTCATAGAAAAATGTCCAAAAAGTTAGTGCTACCCGCCGATCGCTGTGGCAGTTGCAAAACTGTTGCGCTGCCCGATGGCGAGGTTGCACGCTGTTTGCTTCTGCACCGACTGATCGCTCTTAGTCACAGCTGTGTGTCCCTTGTAGACGCGCTGATGGCAATGCGTTTGCGACGCACGCCCGGGAAGTTATCCGGAAATAGGAAGCGTTGCGAGGGAAACCGAGACAATCCTCGAGCATAGTGTTGCGGCCCTTGCAAGGGAGCAATCATTCCCCTTAGGCTGCGCTTTATACTCGCGGATTGTCTGGGTTTCTTAATCATGGCTATGGATGAAACGCTACACTCTAGGGATGCGTTTATCAGCGATAGTCGATTTCCACAAATGCCTCTTTGCTTTTGTAAGTGGCTTTGACAAACGCCGTACCCACGCCGCTGGCGGTCACGCGGCCTTCGCTGTCACTACGATTACTCACCTCAATGACCAAGTTGGCATCGGTCGCCGCAACAGACCAGAAAACATCCTGGGTTACGTCTTGCCGCTCGCCATTGGCAAGAATCGCATCGGCAGTCAGATCGACCTGCTCTCCAGCATTGAGCGTTAAACCGTTGCCATCGTTAATTTCCAGGGCGATCGGGTTGTCATCGATGCCCACTTCCAGGCCAAGAGTACCGCGCTGACCGCCGCAGCTGGCTTCGATGGTGACTGGCCCCGGAGAGACACCCTTCACAACACCCGGGGCGCTGATGCTTGCCAGGTTTGGTGTCAGGCTGTTCCACACAGCCGCCTGCGTGATCTCCAGCACCGTTCCATCGCTAAATGTTCCCATAGCGGTAAGGCTCAATGTGTCTCCCACCGCCAGGCGAGTGTCGGTACTCGTGAGGGTAATCGATTCCAATGAATCCACCGCTGTGGTCACTGCGCGGGCACGGAGTCTACCGGTATCCGCCTGGACTTCAATGGCACCGGCTCGACGTGCGACCAGCAGACCCGATGCATCGAAAAAGGCGTTACCCGAGACAACGGACCATTGTACCGCGTTTGTCACGTTGCGGGTGGAGCCATCGCTATAGTCTCCCTGCAGGTCCGGCATATGCGGCTGGCAACTGGTTATTGTCCCAGGGAGCGCAACACTCAGGGCAATGAGTTCCGCGGTGCGCACTGTCAGGTTGAGGGTGGCGGTCAGGTGAGCGATTTGCGCGGTTACCTGTGTTGCGCCATCCTGGTGAGTCGATACCAAGCCATTGGCATCTACACTGGCGATGTCGGGATGGCTGCTATGCCAGTTCACAGCCTGATCGAGGTTGGTATGGTGACCCTCTGCTTGGATTCCCAATGCGTGCAGTTGCAGGGTCTCGTGGGCGTTGAGTATTGCTTGTTCGGGCTCGATTTTGAGCGCCTGAAGATTCAGTTTGGTCAGCGTGACGGTATCGGTGAAAGGCGCCGGGTCTCCCCCGCAGCCAATCAGCAGGATCAAGCAGGCGAGATAACTAGCCAGGTGGGGAGGTTTAAAACGCATAGAGGATACCAAGGCTCCAATCACCGGGCTCAATTGTCTCATCTTCATCGATAAAGTGCTGGGCATACTCCAGCGTGACTGAAAGCCTGGCCGGGATGAAGGCCTGCATCAGACCAATAGCTGCATAGCCACCCGTAAACGTTTCATCACCAGGGTAGTGTTGCGTAGCACTGGTCCCTTTGAGTTTTAATGCAGTGCCGCCGAGTAAGATATAGGCACGTGTCCCGCGACTGGCTGGAGACTGAAAGCGCAGTCCGAGGTTGAAGGTCTGAGGAATTTCGAGCTGCAAGCCATGATACTCGTCATCGCTAACTCCCTGGCTGATGCGCGCTTCCAAGCCGATACCCGTTACCAACCAATAGCCCAGTTCGGTGCGCAGGGAACTCGGAGTGAAGCGGGTATGGCTGACCTCGAGGCGATGCGCTACGGCGCTCAAACCTGCATAAAAGGGTGCTGCGGACAGTACTGTCGGGAGAATGCAAAACAGGGTAGCGGCAGAGACGGATGCGCGGGCTTTCATGGCTGGTCCAAAGGAAGGTACGAAGGGTTTGAGGTTGATCTGGGCGCCATTATAGTGCAGCTGGCCATGCAGCTAAACGTCACTCGCTGCTGATATCAAAATAAAAGCGTTGGTGCCAGGGCAGCGAGCCAGCTGGTGAGCGAGCCCAACAAAAAATATTCGGTTATGGCATCGACTTGGTCAAATGCGTGCTGACCTGTTTGGTCGGTCGGAGGGGATGGGGCGCGCGAGACGCGATTGAGTTCCGGAAACCGCAGTATTGATTTGGCGGAGGTGATAATTGCGGCCGCCGTGGGCTGTCCTGCAACTACCATAGCAAAAATGAGCAGGCGTTCGATGACTCCGATCAAGCGGCCTCCCCGTAAACGTTGAGACGATGCCGCCATGCGTGGGTCGGCCGCGATGAGCACCGTGCGTACAATGGCATTGGAGGTTGCCAACAAATAGCTGCCAATCCCCAAGCCCAAAATCAGTTGTTCTGCCGTTAGTGACTGCGCCAGCGGGTAAGGTAGCGCAGACAGCCATTGCTGCAACCAAGGAGGCGGAGGGGTGGACCATAGTCCCGCAGAGGCAATGGTAAGCAAAAGGCTGATCAGGAGGAGGCCGAGTGCCCACCAAGCGTTGGCGACCCGGCGTTGATCCTTGTTGTCGGCGTGTGCTGGACGATCGGCTGTGGGCTGCGTTTCATGGCGGCGTAACCAGAGCCATGGTGCAATAACGAGCAAGCAGCAGAGTCCTAAGCCAGCCATCTGGACGCTGTCGTAACCGAATACAGCAGCTATTATTAATGCGCCTAAGGTGCCCGAGAGCAGTCCAATGAGGCAGCGATCCGTATTCTGGGGTATGCCCGCGAGTCCTCCACAGAGCAGATCTGAAATGCCCAGCGCGAGAAAAACCAAGCCTACGCCACTCATTGATTGAATGTCTCGATCAATTGCTGAGCGCGCAGTAAGGCATTGATACCATGGTGTTGCTGGCGCTTTGCCACGGCGGGCTGGCTGATGCCGAGGGTCTGGGCAATGTCTTGTTGCTGCTCATTTTGAAATAGACCAAGGGCGATGCGGCGATCGCGCGCATCCATGCGACTCAATAGTTCATCCCTACAGATCAGATAACTGTTGAGTAGCGTATCTTGCTGGGTTCCTGCGCATTGCATGCGCAGGCTGGCAGGCCAAAACTTGCGATGCGCGCGCGCGGATACCTCCTCGATGGCGTTGCGTGCGTGCCACCATGCTGTGCCGCTTTGACCGTAGGGAAGCTGTTCCGTGTCAAAGCTGTGCAACTCTCCCCATCCTAAACCATAGCGTAGATCGATGTCGGTACCCAGGTACAAACTCAATAGCAGTGCGGCGCGAATCGCCTGAGCAATCTCTGCAAAAACGCCTTGAAGTTCGTCACCGATGGTAATTTGCAGCGCCTGAACGGGGGACGTTTGCGTATTCACCCAGTTCAATGCTTTCCGCAGTTGCGTAAAGAGCTGGGCTTGGTCGGGATGCTGACGAGATCCCACCACGTCACCGATCAAAGCCGCCTGATGCTGTGTTGGTGTTCTGCTATTCATCCAGGGTACATTGTCACTGCGTCTGGGAAAGGGAGGTGATTCGCAACGATAGCTTGCCGGGAGCCTGTCCGAGAAGAGAAGGCAAAGCGAGTATGAGCTGATTTGTGTTGGGTTTTTCTCTGATTGGCGGCGAATAGTTGCGCTATTTAACGATAAACAGCGGGGGACTCAGCCAAATAGCGTTTTTCTGCGTCAGCCACACTCTGTCTCGGACAGGCTCCTAATTGGTCAGGCAGGGTATAACCTGGCCATATATAATGATATTTATTATATACTATAAA
>JANTGD010000163.1 GCA_024763135.1 Thiotrichales bacterium
GTGCGAAAATAACGCCGAGATGGGGCAAAAGATGAATACGCTGAGTCGTTACTTTTTTTATGCTCACAGAGCTTCACCGAGCATGCCGATAATGTCACGACTCAACTTCTTAGCTGAGTTCTTGTATAGTCCGGCGTTTCCAATTGAAAGGATCAGTCATGAGCGAATTACCCAACTGCCCGGCATGCGGTTCAACCTATACCTACGAAGATGGACTGAACTACGTCTGCCCGGAATGCGGACATGAATGGTCGCAGCAAGCCACCGCCGAGGTGAGCGAAACGCGGGTCTACAAAGATGCCAATGGTAATCTGCTACAGGATGGTGACACGGTTACCGTGATAAAAGATCTAAAAGTAAAAGGCGCCTCTGCAGTCATCAAGGTGGGCACCAAAGTAAAAAACATCCGCCTGGTCGATGCAGACCACGACATCGACTGCAAAATCCCCGGAATTGGCGCAATGCAACTCAAATCGGAATTCGTCAGAAAAGCATAGGCCGTAAAATCAAAGGCATCAGACGCTAATGAGCTTACGCTTTTAACGACAGCCCAGCGCTGACTAAGACCATTCATCGTCAAGCCTCATTCAGCGCGTCTGTGGTGCATGGATCCGAGGCGCGCAGGCGCAGAGATCGCCGTGCGATGTCAAGCCGGCGAACCAGCGTCTGTGGGTGCTCACAGACCCACACCCAGGGACGGCCCCAGATATTCCAGCTCGGTGTTGCGCGGCTTGTGGACTGGCCCTTCGGGAGCCCTGCAAATGGCCCAATATAGTGTTGCGTTGCTTGGAAAGGACCGGGCCATTCCCGGCGCAGTGCGCCTTGTCTTGGGCCATTTGCGGGGCTCTGGGCCTTACTTTTTTCCCGCATGGCCCACTAACCACGCTTTGCCCTGTAACCACAGGGGCGCTTTGGGGAAGGCGTTAGGCTGGCGTGTTTTAGCACCTGTTCCCTCCGTTTGCTCTTAACAGGTTGTTGAAAAACTCTCAGCTGGCACGATCCAGCGTTAATTGTGGCTCAAAATGCTCAGTTACTGCGTGTAAACTGCGCTTTTTCTCCAGATTTTGCCTTGTCTCGCACTCACCTGAGCGTTTTTCAACAGCCTGCTAGGCGGTTCACTCCGCAACTCTCACGATGGTCGTGCCTGAAGGCGTCGAATCGTTGGATTACGAGTCTTCCTCTTACTCACCCCTGCAAGCACTTCACTTTCCGAGATTACGCATGCAATGGATTGGGTTTTTCACTATCGATGTGATAGCGCTCAAGGGCGGCAGTGACTTTTGAACGAGGGACTTCGCCGAGCCGCGCTAGCTCCATAAGTGCTGCAATCGTGATGTAATAACGATTGACTTCAAAATGTTTTCGCAATTGTGCACGCGAATCCGAGCGGCCAAAACCATCAGTACCCAATACCCGATAAGAACCGGGAATCAAACCGCGCACCTGCTCCGCATAGTTCTTCATATAATCAGTGGCTGCTACAAATGGTCCTTTGCTGCCCTCGAGCACTTGGGTCAAATATGGCACGCGCTGGTCGGCTTCCGGATGCAGCATGTTCCAACGTTCACAATCCTGTCCTTCGCGCGTCAGTTCGTTGAAGCTGGTAACGCTCCAAACGTCTGCGGCAATTTCCCAGTCCTCCTGGAGTAACTGAGCGGCCGCAAGCACTTCTCGAAAAATCGCGCCGGAACCCAGCAGTTGCACACGGCGCTCGCCGGACGCCCCTTGCTTAAAGCGGTAAATACCTTTGAGAATGCCTTCCTCGGCACCTTCTGGCAGAGCAGGATGATGATAGTTTTCATTCATAACCGAGATATAATAGAAAACGTTTTCCTGCTTATTGAACATGCGCCGCATGCCATCCTGAATAATCACAGCCAATTCATAGGCATAGGTGGGATCGTAACTCACGCAGCTGGGAATGGTATTGGCCAAAATGTGTCCATGCCCGTCCTGGTGCTGCAAGCCTTCCCCCGCCAGGGTTGTCCGCCCAGCAGTACCACCAACCAGGAACCCGCGTGCACTTTGATCCCCCGCCGCCCAGGCCAGATCTCCCACCCGCTGAAATCCAAACATTGAATAGTAAATATAGAATGGGATCATGTTCACATGATGGGTACTGTAGGCCGTCGATGCAGCAATCCAGGAGCACATCGCGCCTGCCTCATTGATGCCTTCTTCCAGAATCTGACCCGACAGATCCTCCTTATAAAACATCACCTGATCCTTGTCCTGAGGGGTATATAGCTGCCCCACAGAGGAGTAGATGCCTAACTGCCGGAACATCCCTTCCATGCCGAAGGTGCGCGCTTCATCCGGGACGATGGGCACAATATTTTTGCCAATTTTCTTGTTACGCGTCAGCAGCGTCAGCAACCTTACGAAAGCCATCGTGGTAGACATCTCACGGTCACCCGTATCCTGCAGCAGACCATCAAACTCCGCTAGCTCCGGCACCTCCAATGGGGCTGCGAGTTGGCTACGTTGCGGTAAAAATCCACCGAGTTCTTTGCGCCGCTCACAAAGATATTGGGTTTCCTCACTATCATCTGCGGGACGGTAGTACTTGGCCTCGGCAGCCTCTTCATCACTCAGGGGGATATTGAAGCGATTTTTCATTTCAACCATGCTGTCCGCACCCAATTTTTTCTGCTGGTGCGCCACCATCCGACCTTCACCCGCCTGTCCCATACCATAGCCTTTGACTGTCTTGGCGAGTATGACCGTAGGTCGGCCTTCACACTTGACCGCCTCGCTATAGGCCGCGAAGACCTTGTGTGGATCGTGTCCGCCCCGATTGAGGCGCCAGATGTCCTCATCGGACATTTTGGAAACCATTTCTTTGAGTTCGGGGTACTTACCGAAAAAGTGCTCGCGCACGTACGCACCATCCTTGGCTTTGTAATTCTGGTAATCGCCGTCTACGGCTTCCATCATGCGCTGCCGCAACAGTCCGTCGTGATCACGCGCCAATAGCTTGTCCCAGTAGGAGCCCCAGATCACTTTGATCACGTTCCAGCCCACACCACGGAACACCGCTTCGAGTTCTTGGATAATTTTGCCATTACCCCGCACCGGACCATCTAAGCGTTGAAGATTACAGTTCACAACCCAGGTCAGATTGTCGAGTTTTTCCCTGGCCGCCAACGAAATCGCACCCAGCGTTTCCGGCTCGTCCACCTCGCCATCCCCGAGAAATGCCCAAACATGCCGATCTTCGGTATGCGCCAGTCCACGGTGCTGCATGTACTTCATGAAACGAGCCTGGTAAATCGACATAATCGGCCCAAGCCCCATTGAAACAGTGGGGAACTGCCAAAACTCCGGCATCAACCAAGGGTGAGGATAGGACGACAGCCCATTCCCATCGACTTCTTGGCGGAAATGCTCCAAATCTTCTTCGGTCAAGCGCCCTTCCATAAAAGCGCGGGCATAAATCCCTGGAGCAGAATGCCCCTGAAAGAAAATCAGATCGCCTCCATGCTCTGGGGTTGGCGCGCGCCAGAAATGATTGAAACCCACGTCATACAGGGTCGCAGCCGAAGCAAAGGAAGCAATATGGCCGCCGAGTTCACTATTGCGACGATTGGCGCGTACAACCATCGCTGCAGCATTCCACCGAATATATGAGCGTAATCGAGACTCAACGGCCTGATCGCCAGGGATAGGCACTTCGAGATGCGGGGGAATGGTATTCACATAGGCGGTATTTGGGGAGTATGGCAGGTTGGCGCCAGAGCGGCGTGCGTAGTCAATCAATTGTTCCAACAGAAAATGAGCGCGCTCATGGCCCTCATGCTCAATGACCGCTGCAAGCGCATCGAGCCAATCCTGGGTTTCTTCGGTATCGACGTCGGTCTGTTTGATCACCGCATTCATGCTTCATCCTCTTCTATTCGGCAAACCCTCAGGTCACAGACCCTCGCCCCGAGCATGATCGGTACCGGGGTTGTGCCTGAAGAAATGCCCCTGCTGCCAGGGGAAATGTCGTATTACTCGTGTGGATCTGTCCTGAGACAGTATGTATGTGGGCAAAGGCGCTGATTGTAGCAAAGAGCTGCGCGATTGTGCGCATTCCTACCAATGAAGTCACCCCATGACGCTCCCCACACCACCGGGAGCATCCAATAGGCAGCATTCTCAGCCATCCGCTCATCCGCGTCTTTAACACCCAAACTGGAGGAGACTGTCGCAAGACGTCTGTTTGGCCCGATGGCTGCATTGCGGCGCTGCGCACCTCGCGACGATCGATTTGCAAGACCTTGGTGAGCTTAGTAGAAGACTCTCGCGGCGCTTTAGACCAGCCTCTCGGGGCGCGCTTGCACTTGCGTACCCTATGAACAGCGTCGCGCTGGTATCTGTGCTGACAGAAGATTCGGCGCCGACAGGTCCCGGTAGCAAAACTGTTTCCTATCGTTCGTGCATTCCGATATGCTTGGTCGATGCAAGACCAATATGACTTTTATCCCATCGGCGATCGGTTTCGCAGCTTTCTCCCGGTCGTCATTGATGTTGAAACCGGTGGCTTCAATCATCAGACCGATGCTTTGCTGCAGATTGCGGCGGTATTCCTCAAAATGGACGAACGCGGATTATTAACCCGCGACTTCACACTATCTCATCATGTCGAGCCATTTCCAGGTGCAAACCTCGAACCCGCCTCTCTGCAGGTCAATGGCATTGATCCTTATCATCCCTTACGTCTGGCAATCCCTGAAGCCGACGCATTGGCTGAAATTTTCAGCGTGGTGCGCAAAGAGATTAAAAACAACGCCTGTTCGCGCGCAATTCTCGTCGGCCACAATGCCGCGTTCGACTTGAATTTTCTCAACGCCGCGATTGCACGTACAGGTATCAAGCGCAACCCCTTCCACCAGTTCAGCAGTTTCGATACGGTGACTTTAGCCGGAATGGCCTATGGGCAAACCGTGCTGTCGCGTGCTGCCCAGGCCGCCAAACTTGGTTGGGATTCCAGTGAAGCCCACTCTGCGATCTACGATGCCGAAAAAACCGCCGATCTTTTTTGCACCATTATCAACCGTTGGGAAATGCAGCGACGCTGAGCGCTGCAGCTCAGCCCTCCGCCTTGCTGGCTGCCGCTTCCTGCATCATTTTCTGCAACTCACCGCGCTCAGCCAGTTCCAGCGTAATATCACAACCGCCGACTAACTCCCCGTTGATATAGATCTGTGGGAAAGTGGGCCAGTTAGCAAAGCGGGGCAAATTTTCGAAAACTTCCTGATCCATCAACACATTGACATAGGCAAACTCAACGCCCGCTGATTTCAGTGCTTCAGCAGCACGGCTGGAAAATCCGCACATCGGCATCTGCGGCGTGCCTTTCATGTAGATGATCACAGGATTCGATTCGACCTGGTCTTTTATACGTTCCAATACATCCATCTCGTTAACCTCTGTTGTGTAACATGTCAGATGCTATTTATTCACAATTAGTCATTCAAAGTCCAGTAATGCCATTGCCCGCAGTATGGGAAAACGCCATTTTGACTAGCCCCCTCTGAGCTGCACAATATACGATCGCCAGCGTGCTAAAGCAGCGTCAGAAGACTCGAGATTGAGTCAAAAATCGGCTCAGGCTCTTCATGTATTGCAGGAACACCCCGCATTTTTAGTGCCGAACTTCGCTTTAATCTGCACTCACCGTACTCTTCTGAACAATGTATGAACATCTACCTTCTGCACCACTGCCGGTGGTGAGCTTTAAGCGCAGTGTTACTCATATGAGTCTCGTTAAATGCCCTGTCTTTGCAACCAAAATTCAAATGCGGCTAAGTGCCAGAGCTTATTTCCCTTGATGCGCGTGTAATGCTGATCCGGCTCGGCCAGTAGCTTTTGCACATAGTCACGTTGATACAGCCCCCGATTGATACAGCGTGGTGATTCCAAGATGTCCCGCACAAATTGAAGAAAATCCCCACGTACATACTTGAGGGCCGGCATCGGGAAGTACCCCTTGGGACGCTCAATCACCTCTGGAGGAAGGCGTGTTTTGGCGAGTGACTTCAGGATACCTTTCCCGCCTTGGGCAAGTTTATAGTCGACTGGCATGGAGGCCGCAAGCTCGACCAAATCGTGATCCAAAAACGGCACGCGCGCTTCAAGGCCCCAAGCCATTGTCATGTTGTCCACACGCTTGACCGGATCATCGACGATCAGCGTGGTGACATCCAGCGCCAACACTGCATCAATAAAACTGTCAGCCTCGATCGCGTTGAGCTTCTGCTCAATCAGCTCGGTGGTAAAATCTCGATCGATATAGGCCGGCATCAGCATCTCCGCCATTTCTGTGTGGTCCCGATCGAAATAGTAGGGTGCAAACCGATCCACCCAACGCTGCCCCTGAGCCGCCTGCATCTGTGGGTACCAAAAATATCCCGCAAAGACCTCGTCCGCACCCTGCCCTGACTGCACCACTTTGATGTGCTTGGAGACCTGCTCGGAAAGCAGATAAAAAGCCACAGCATCCTGAGCAAACATAGGCTCTGCCATGGCGTCTACAGCCTCTGGCAGACGCTCGAGCACCTGACTGTTGGGAATGAGAAATTGATGGTGTTCCGTCTCATAGCGCGCCGCAACCGGGTCAGAAAATTCGAATTCGCTGCCCCTCTCCTCCGGTTGATCCTCAAAGCCGATGGTAAAGGTTTGCAGGCCACGCACCCCTTGCTCCGCCAACAGGGCCACTAACAAGCTGGAATCGAGACCACCGGAAAGCAACACACCGACCGGAACATCCGCAATCCGTAAACGCCGCTCAACGGCGCGCTGCAGGGCCGCATGGATCATCTCTTCCCATTCGGGCCCAGTATAACTTTCCTTCGGGCGAACCGCCCGCAGCGCCCAATACCGGCGCTGCTGCACGTCCCCCAAACGATTGATTGTCATGCAATACCCGGGCTGTAGTTTGCGAATACCCTTGAGCACGGTACGCGGCGCAGGCACGACCGCGTGGAGCGTGAACGCATGGTGTAATGCTGCCAAATCAAATTGGGTATCCACATCGCCGGCCGCGAGCAGTGCCTGTGTATTCGAGGCAAACCTGAAATGTGTTGGGGTGTGGGAAAAGTACAGGGGTTTGATCCCCAGGCGATCCCGGGCAAGAAACAGGGTCTCCTCCCGTTGGTTCCAGATGGCAAAGGCAAACATGCCGTGCAGACGTTCCACGCAATGTTCTCCCCATTGCGCGTAAGCCTTTAGAATAACTTCTGTATCACCCTCGGAACGAAACCGATGTCCAAGACCCAATAGGGTCTGCCTGAGTTCCGGGTAATTGTAGATAGTGCCATTGAATACGATCGCCAACCCGGATGCCGAATCGACCATGGGTTGGTGGGACTGCTCGGAAAGATCGATGATTGCCAGGCGCCGATGTCCAAATGCCAGAGCGTGATAGCTATAGACACCGGCATCGTCGGGCCCCCGGTGCTCCAACTTGGCAAGCATTTTATTGATACGCTCCAGCGAGGGGTACTCACCATCGTAGCGAAACTCTCCGCAGACTCCACACATTGCCTCACCACCTCATTCGTTATTGCTTAGCCCAAATCTTAAACGAGGTTTGCCCCCGAAACGAGTCGGAGTCTTCGGTGGCTTCTTTTCAGCCTAAAAACCTCAGTTGAGCGCAAAAAAGACGCGTAAGATATTGGTGTGCATGGTGAATCGGAAAAACTCGTGGTCACCTTATTGGTGATGAGAG
>JANTGD010000164.1 GCA_024763135.1 Thiotrichales bacterium
CTCATCACCAATAAGGTGACCACGAGTTTTTCCGATTCACCATGCACACCAATATCTTACGCGTCTTTTTTGCGCCCAACTGAGGTTTTTAGGTTGACTGGTTCGCGTTTCGACGGCGCCCTACCGGCTACAGATTGGCAATTCTGCGGTTGGGTTTGTGTGCGGCGTGTCGACGCTGGCGGATGTGTTGCGCTTCAAACTGAGGGATGGGGATGGGTTTGCCGAATAAAAATCCCTGTAATAAATCGCATTGCTCGGTTTTTAACATCATCATCTGTTCCCGGGTCTCGACGCCTTCAGCGATGACTTGCAGTTTGAGGCGCTGACCCATTTGTATCATGGAGCTAACGAGGGCGCGCGCGGTCTCATTGTGTGTGCTGCGGTCTATGAAGCCGCGATCGATCTTCAAAATATCAATGGGAAAGCGCGACAGGTGATTGATGCTCGAGTAACCGGTGCCGAAATCGTCCAAAGCCAACTGATAACCCAAGGCTTTGATCAGGTTAAGTCGTTCGATGTTGTTTTGTACCGCTTCCAGTAATGTGGATTCGGTCAGTTCAAGGATGATTTGGCGGGGTGAGCAGGCGTAGGTTTCCTGCAGCGCCATTAGCTGACTGGTGAGTGCATCCTCGGAAAACTGTCGGGCCGAAAGATTGATACAGATCTTAAGCTGATCGAGCCCCCGTTTGGCCCAGTCTCCCGCAATACGATGGGCCTGATCCATGACGAATTCGCCGATTTCAAGAATCAGGCTGCTTTCTTCTGCATAGGGGATGAAGTCGTTGGGAAGCACCAGCCCATGACTGGGATGATTCCAGCGGATCAGTGCCTCGGCTCCCCATAGCCCAGTATCAGAGGTCATCACGAGCGGCTGTAAATACAGTTCCAATTGCTGGTCTTTGATCGCGGTCCGCAGGTCATTTTCAACGCTCAGGCGCTGTTGGGTTTCCTGCTCCATCTCGGCATCAAACACCCGGAAACAATTTCCGCCAGAGGACTTGGCCGCATACATCGCCATATCCGCCTGACGAATCAGGGTATCTGCATCACGACTATGTTGCGGATAGAAGCTGACTCCTGCGCTGATCTTGACATGATGCAGACGCCCATCAATCTCGATGGGTTCACGGAAGCTTTCGAGGATTCTGTTCAGCAGATGCTCAATACGGCGTGAAGATTGCGACCCTGGCAATATCAGCAGAAACTCATCGCCTCCCAGGCGGCCGAGCGTATCATGGCTGCGCATCAGCTGCGTCAGACGGCGGGCGGCTTCACACAGTAAATCGTCGCCAGTCATATGTCCAAGACTGTCATTGATCAACTTGAACCGATCCAGATCGAGCAATACGATGGCCGCGCTTTCGTGGTGACGCTCGGAATCGTTGATGACGAAGTTGACCCGTTCTTTCAGTAGGACGCGATTCGCCAAGCCGGTCAACGCGTCATGCGTGGCTTGATAGGCAAGACGTTGCTGTTGTGTTTCCTGTGCGGAAATATCTTCGATGACTGACAGTATCGCAGTCTGTCCCGTTTCGGCATCGTGACGGGCGGAATTATGCCAGCGCAGCATGACAAGGCTACCGTCCTCGTGCTGCTCATGGGTTTCAGCCTGGTTACTGGTTTCTTCGCCTTTGATGAGGCGTTTGAGAACCGGCCGGATGGCGGCGATATGATGATTGCTTGGCATTTGCAGAGGTGAATGTGCATTCCCAGGTCGCCCGCTTTTGTGCAGGTTGAGCAGAGATTCGGCCGGTGCATTCCAGCGTTGCGCGTGAAGTCTGTTGTCCCATTCGACAATCCCCAAGGGCGAGTTATTGATGAGTTCCGACAGACGTTGCAAGGTACTGCGCAAACGTTGCTTACTGTCGTACAGTGCGCTGACCGAATCGTTACGTTCTTGCATGATGCGGCGAAATCGATAAATCAGTTCGACAAATTCGCGTGTACCTGAGACGGGGGTGTGCTGCCGCAGTCGGCCTTGCTCCAACGCAAGTGTTTCTTCCACAAGGGCTTGCAGAGGCCGGCTGACACTGCGCCGCAATCCCCATAAGGCGATTAAATAGAAAACTGCAAACCCAATGAAGACTGCGATTAAGTGGTGCAGGACATGTTGATTGAGCTGCTGGAACAGCGCTTGTGCTTCAATACCGATGGCCATACGTATACCAGCGTTCCCTGTCTCCAGGGTCGAGGACGATTGGGCAAAGAGACGCTCAATACCGTCTGTTCCTGTCACAGTACCGGGATAGGCGGTAGCGGGTTGCACGATCGGCTCGAAATGGAGTCCGAAACGCGCCAAATCTGTATCGTGTAATGCCTGGCTTGTAGGATAGTGGGCCAGTATGTGCCCCGTGTTATCAGTGACAATCGCAAAGGCTTGCTCGGGCAACTGGGCTTCTTTGAGTTCCTGGAGCCACCAGTCGGTTGCAGCGATGGCGACGAGGAGCCCGTCGGCATGATTTGCGGCCGCCGCTTGGATCGGTGTGCTGAACTCGATACGGTGGAGGGTCTGATGGGTATTTTCGTGTAAATCATTGATTTGGAAACCAGCCAGCAGCGAACGTTTGCCAGTGCGTATTGCGTCGATAACACCTAATGGCATAGGTTCGGTTCGCGCACTGCAGATGACGTTCCCCTGGACAGTCACCAGACTGAGATTACTGTAAGCTGGATTGAGAGGTAAAAACTTGGCCAGAACGCTGCCACAATTGGCGGTCGAAGCCTCACGTAATTCATCGAGATCGGCAAGATATTCGAGATAACGTTGCGTGTTGCGCAGCATCTGATCTTGGGTGGTAATCAAGCGGTCCGCCACAGATTGTGCCCGCAGATAAGCAGTCTCCAGTGCCTGCTGCCGCTCCTGCACCAAATCCAGAGTGAGTGTCGCCACAGCAGGTATCAGTGCCAGTATTAAAATGAGATTGAAGCGTGCTGGTAACCCTGAAAAAAGTTTTGCCATTTTTCTTCCCGCATCCCTGTGATAAGCCGTGCGAGCAGTGTAACGATCCTGGGTTACCTATTCAGTGATCTGTGTAGTATTTTCCCTGCAAAAATCTACAAAAACTACAATATTTGATTATTAAACTGACGAGTGCCTTTTTAACAGGATATAAACGGCACCGTTGCCACCATCTCGGGGTGGGGCAGAGCAAAATGCGAGTACTTCCTGACGTTGCCTGAGCCAGCTGTTGAGGCGCGTTTTAAGGAGCGGACCATCCGAACCAGAACGCAAGCCTTTGCCGTGGATCACCCGCAGACAACGCCATTGTTGTTGTTGTGCTTCATGTAGCAGCGCAACTATTGAGCGTCGTGCCGCGTCGACCGTGAGGCCATGCAGGTCGAGTTCCGCCTCTCGCCGAATTTCCCCCCGTTTGAGCTTTTTCAGGATTTTGGGCTGTAAACCAGGCACCGAAAATTGCAAACTGTCTTCGGGTTTAAGATCGTCACCCAGCCATTCGTCACTGAGCGCATCGTGCATGACCTGTTGCTCATCAGCGTGGGTTTTAATTGGTTCTGGAGCGGGTTTAGGGGGTGACTGTTCACTCCGGTCGTGCTTGACTGCTTGCACTTTCCCCACGGCGGCGCGAAACAAGTTGATATCGGTTTGAGAAGGTTTGGCGTGTTTTTTCATGGCCGTGGCTGCGCTGTCAAATCGCACAAGTCGCTGTGCAGTGTCCCTATTGAATGAGGGTGTCACAGCACCAGAGTGTGAACTAACAGGCTGTTGAAAAGTCTTAAATGGCGCACAATCCTGCATTAAAAGCGGTTCAACGTGCTCTAGTACGCTGTGTACACTTCGCGTATACCCGATTTTATCTTGGCTTGCACCCTCCTGGGAAGATCGCCGATCATGCCACATTTCCAGTATCATAGACACCATGTCTGGTGGGATTGCCTATGCGTATTTTATTAAGTAACGACGATGGTTACCTCTCTCCAGGATTGTGCCAGTTAGCTGATGGCCTGAAATCCTTTGGAGAGATTAGTGTGGTCGCACCCGACCGCGATCGCAGTGGTGCGAGTAATTCATTGACATTGGTCAACCCGATTCGCGCGTATGAGACCGAAAACGGTTTTTACAAAGTCAATGGCACACCCACGGATTGTGTCCACCTGGGTATTACCGGATTGTTCGATCAGGAGCCGGATATGGTGGTGTCGGGGATTAATTTGGGCGCGAATCTCGGTGACGATGTTATCTATTCGGGCACCGTGG
Organism: Thiotrichales bacterium; assembly: GCA_024763135.1. Lineage (GTDB taxonomy): Bacteria > Pseudomonadota > Gammaproteobacteria > UWMA-0217 > UWMA-0217 > JANTGD01. The sequence continues at coordinate 4,217 of JANTGD010000164.1, forward strand.
CGGGTGCTACCGAAGGACGCTTTTTGGGTTTGCCAGCGTTGGCAGTTTCGATCAATGCGTTTGCACCCGAACACTTGGCCAGTGCGGTGCTGGCAGTCAAAATTCTGCTGCAGCGGCTGATGGAGGTGCCCCTCGCGCCAGACAGTATTCTCAATGTCAATGTGCCCGATCTACCCTGGGCGCAGATCAAGGGATTCAAGGCGACGCGGCTCGGTTATCGGCATAAATCCGAACCTGTGACCAAAGCCTATGATCCTCGTGGTAACCCGATCTATTGGGTGGGACCACCGGGGCCGGAACAAGATGCGGGGGAGGGTACCGATTTTCATGCGGTTCGACAGGGCTATATTTCAGTAACCCCCTTGCAAATCGATCTGACACGCCACACGGCTTTGGAGGTGACGAGGCATTGGCTCGACGGTATCGGTCATTGACAGCGGCTCAGGTACAAGGCCTGGGGATGACCTCGGATCGCACACGTGAGCGCATGCTCACCCAACTCAGCGAGCGGGGCATTGCTAATGTGCAGGTGCTCACAGCGATGCGTCTGGTGCCACGGCATTTGTTCGTCGATGAAGCGCTCGCATCCCGCGCTTACGAAAACACCGCCTTGCCGATCGCCGCAGGGCAGACCCTTTCTCAACCCTATGTGGTGGCGCGCATGACTGAGCTACTCCTGCAGGCAAATCCTGCCCGAGTGCTCGAAATCGGCACTGGCTCCGGTTATCAGTCCGCCGTTTTGTCGCATCTGGTGGAAAAAGTCTATACAGTCGAGCGGGTGCGTGAATTGCATGTACAAGCGCGGGAGCGTTTGTGGGACTTGCGATACCGCAATGTCTATTGCAAGTACTCGGATGGCAGTTGGGGCTGGATAGAGCGAGCACCTTTTGATGCCGTGCTGCTCACTGCTGCACCGGAATCTGTGCCCCCAGCGCTGTTGGACCAATTGCAGATTGGCGGACAGTTAATTGCGCCGGTCGGCGCACAGGGTGGGCGCCAGAGTCTGATTAGGGTGCGGCGTACCACGCAGGGTTTCGAACAAGAACCGATTGAAGAGGTGGCCTTTGTGCCTATGTTAGAGGGAGCAGTGTAATGCAATTGTTTGGGGGTCTATACGACCGGGTCATGGAGTGGGCCCGTCATCGGCACGCAGTGCGCTATTTGTCGGCGGTCAGTTTCGCCGAGTCGTCGTTTTTTCCGGTGCCAGTGGCTGTGATGTTGTTGCCGATGGCATTCGCAGATGTCCCCAAGGCCTGGCATCTGGCAAAAATCACAACACTGTTTTCTGTGTTGGGCGGTATTGTTGGATATATCATCGGCGCGGTAGCGTTTCAGGCCGTCGAGCCGTTGTTGTCTCATTACGCCTCACAATTGGCACAGGCTAAAACATGGTTTGGTCAGTATGGTCCTTGGGTGGTGCTGATGGCGGGGTTTTCTCCTATTCCCTACAAAATCTTCACTTTGACCGCAGGCGCTCTGGGTTTGGCGTTCATTCCTTTTGTCGTTGCATCGGTCATCGGTAGAGCATCGCAGTTCTATTTAATTGCGGCACTCGTTACTTGGTTGGGGCCGGGTATGGAGCCCAGGGTGCGGCAATACATCGAATGGTTGGGGTGGAGCATGGTGGTCATCGTGGGCGGCGTGATTACGGTTTTGAATCTGCGCTAAGACTGGATCGATGAAAATACGATTGCTGCTCTTAGTGCTTGGCGCGACGTTACTTCTGGCGGCGGGATGCTCTGGCCAGCCAGTTCAATCATCCGGCACTCGAGCGCAGGTATTATATCGGGTTAAACCGGGTGACACGCTTTACTCCATCGCTTGGCGGTATGCGCTCGATGTGAAGGATCTGACCGCCTGGAATCGTCTGCAATCACCCAATAAACTCTACGTGGGCCAAGGATTGTATCTCCGCCCTCCGCCGGGTTACGTCAAAACCATAGTGGTTTATCGTCCACCACCAGCAACGAACAGCGTACCGCCATCCAACCGATCCAGTCCGACCGCAACCCCTGGGAAGCAGGCCAGCATTCCTCCCGCACCAACGCTCAAACCAGGCGCAGCTGTTGCCCCCAAGCTCGGGGCTAGCGAGCCGGCCCAACCAGAGCCACTCCATTGGCGTTGGCCGACTGTGGGTCAAGTTGTGCGCAGCGATGCCCGCTCGACCCCCGGACGAGCAGGTATCGATATTCAGGCACCGGTAGGACAGGCAGTGGTTGCGGCTGAGTCGGGTAAAGTGGTGTATAGCGGCTCTGGGCTTAAAGGTTACGGCGAAATGGTTATTATCAAACATGCCGGCAACTACCTCAGTGCCTATGCCCACAATCGCCGGCGCTTTGTGAGTGAGGGCGCACACGTGCAGCGCGGTCAAAAGATTGCGGAAGTCGGGCGTTCGGAGGCCGGTAAACCTTTGCTGCATTTTCAAATCCGTCGCAATGGCAAGCCGGTTGATCCGCTGGGGTTGCTACCACGACAAGCTGCAAACCACACGCAAAACACACGGAAATTCCAGAGTCAATGATTTTGACTGTAAAATGGTAAACATTCATGACAAAATGACCGTAAGCATGTCGTATCTGGGGGATTTGCGATGGAGAACGAACCGCCGATCAAGGCAGTTCCGAAAGCTGAAGCCAAAGACCAAGCGCTACAATCTGAGCTTGATGCCACACAGCTTTATCTAAAGGAAATCGAATACTCGAAACTCCTGACGCCTGAGGAAGAAGTCCATTATGGGACTCTTGCGCAACAGGGGGATGAAACCGGTCGTCACAAAATGATTACCTGCAATCTTCGTTTGGTCGTCAAGATTGCACGGCGCTACATGAATCGCGGGCTTTCCCTGCTCGATTTGATTGAAGAAGGCAATCTCGGTTTGATACGCGCCGTAGAGAAATTCGAACCCGATAAAGGCTTCCGCTTTTCGACGTACGCGACCTGGTGGATTCGCCAGACCATTGAACGGGCATTAATGAACCAGACGCGCACCATACGGCTGCCGATTCACGTCATCAAAGATCTCAATACTTATCTGCGCACCAATCGCGAAATGACTCAGGAACTGGGGCGTGAACCGACGCCAGAGGAATTATCGCAACGCTTAGATATGGGGGCGGAGGAAATGAATCGCCTGTTGAGTTTGAGCGAACGTGTGTCCTCCTTGGATTTACCCATTGGAGGAGAAAGTGATCGTCCGGTAATGGAAATCGTGGCGGATGAAGTCTTTCCCGAGCCCGATGTGCTGTTGCAAGATGAAAATGTCATTCGGATGGTACAAAACTGGCTCAAAGAATTGGATGAAAAACAGCGTGAAGTCATTGTCCGGCGTTTCGGCCTCTATGGATACGAAGCTGCCACGCTAGAGCAAGTGGGCCACGAATTGGGGGTCACCCGTGAACGCGTGCGGCAGATTCAAATGGACGCGCTGCGTCGATTGCGCCGCATCTTGATCAATCAAGGGTATTCTCAGGATTCGCTGTTCCCGGATACTTAAGG
>JANTGD010000165.1 GCA_024763135.1 Thiotrichales bacterium
GAACAACCATTCCCTGCGAAGTGCGCCTACCCAGGCATGCAGACAGGACAACTGCGCCCGTCATTTTAAGCTGGACGAGGTACTAGGAGGCTGTCCGTCGCACAACTTCCCAGGAAGCCCAGGCAGAGAAAACATCATCCGGGCAGGCACAACTCTGAGCGTCCTGCTTGCCGTTAATGATACTTTTGTAATGTTTTCGGAACATACCAACCCACCGGCATATCACCGCTATTGAGGCCTAAAGGCGTCACCTTAACATTGTGGATCCGCTGATCAACTAAAATCAGTGACTTACGCCGAGTCAAAAAAGTATAAGGTTGGTCTGCATAAATTATTCGTTCCGCTGCCTGCCACAAGGGCATACGTTGATCCTCATCTACTGTTGAGCGTGCTTGCTCAATGAGTCGATCCAATTTCGGATTGGAGTAATTGATGAAATTATCCCCATTATTCTTTGCTTGATCACTGTGAAAGATCTGATAAAGATCGCTCTCCAGACTGGAGGACCAGCCCAAGCTGATCGCTTCGAAATCCTTCTTATCCAGCAAATCCAACATAACGGACCACTCGGTGGGTTTCCCAATCAATTTCACACCGGCTCGTGCGTAAGAGTCTTTCAGAAAAAGCGCAAGCGCTTTGTATTCTTCATTACCCTGGGGGTAAATTAACTCGAAACTAAATGGGCGTCCTTCCTGATCTTCCAACAACCCATCGCCATCTCGATCCTCGTAACCTACATCGGCAAGCAAAGCTTTGGCCTTTGCCACACTGTAAGGTCGCATTTTTAAATCGCTCGCATGCTGCTTGCTGCGAGGATTGAAGGGACCAATGGCCGGCTCTCCATAACCCAACATAATTTCATCCACGATTCTTTGGCGATCTGTTAAATAAGTCATCGCTTCACGAACTCTGCGATCTGCAAACCGTGTTGGACGCCCCTTGCGCTCTTCGTTCCAACCGATGTATCGATAACCCGCCGTCGGGGCCAGATATTCAAAACGTTGACTCCGGCTCATGAGCGCCTCATCTTTTAAAAGCTCATTCTTGTACTCTCGAGGCTGCGCGGGATAGGTATCGATTTCCCCATTGCGATAGCTGGTCAGTCGTGCTGTCTCATTTTCAATAATTTTCCACATTACCCGGTCAAAAGATGGCTGCACCGGCCCCCAATAGCGCGGATTCCTTACTAACTCGACCAAACCCAGATCGGGTGTCCAATGCTCGGGATCGGGCAGGCGGTAAGCCCCAGAGCCAAACAACAACCCCTTTGATTGATTGAACTTTTCTGGCGTTTCAAGATAAGGCGCATAAAAATGCTCCGCCAGAATCGACATACCACCAGCAAGCGCCAAACTATTGTAATACGGCTCCTTGAAAGTAAACCGCACCCCGCGTGGACCGACCGCTTCTACCTTGGCAATCTTCTCGTAGTAAGCACGCTCCCGAGGCGCCTTGATTCGCGGGTTCATAATAAACTCATAGGTAAAAACGACATCACGGTTGGTCACGGGAGCGCCATCGGAAAACGCCGCCTCAGGTCGCAATGTGAATAGTATCTCCAAGCCGTCGTCACTGACTTCCCAATGCTCGGCCAATAGCCCCTGCCACGCCAGCGTCTCTGGATCACGCGTCAACAAGGATTCCAGCACATAACCCTGCACTGTGCTGGCATAAACATCCGAGGATACCAGCGGGGTGAGCGTGGCAATGGCATTCCCAAATGACTGGACGAGCCAATCACCTTCCGCGTAATCGGGGCGTTGGGTTACATTAAAGGCGCGCTGAAATGCCTCCGGCATCTCTGCCGGATTGGCTCGGGGCGTATGAATACCAATACCGGTATGCGCGGCCGGCGCACCCGTATCCAGCCTTCGATACAGCTCAGTGTACGACTGCCTAAGACGTCGTATATCCCCCGCCTGTTCTTCCAAAATCTGCTCCACTTGAGACAGTTTGCCCCACTGCCTGTCGACCATATACATGGCAGTCAGCAGAACAAAAAGCAGCAGAACCAGAAACAGGTAGAGGTAAAAATCCTTAATTGAGAATCGTTTGTCCATACCAATATTATCGTTGGAGGCGTCTCAAACGGCGTTATCCATTGTCATGCTTATCCTATGAGCCTGTCCTAGTACATCGTCAACATGATATTGACGATGTACTAGCACCCGTAACGAAGATGAGTGGTTTTGTACCCATTTTTTCTCCAACTTGAGGTGGGCAAAAAATAATCAATACCCGCCCATCCGTAGTCGCTCATCACTACAAAGTAGTCCGAGAACTAACCCAATTACTCTCAGCCACTGCAGCAACTATCTAGCGCCCAATAACTTCCCAGGTATCACGCAGAGCAACCTACCCTTAACTAACCTCTTTTATAAGCGCTCAAACGGCTTGATCATACACTCGTATTGTCAACATCAACCTGATAGTCACAAGCCTATCATCTCTCCGTAATCCTAACCAAATACGACGGCATCTGTGTGTTCCACAAACACTGCAAGGAAGATAACCCATACACAGCCAAGAAGATAACCCATACACAGCCAATAAGGAGAATGCAGTTGCATTCGCCAGCAAACTATCGTAAACAGTCACGTGGGTTGGGATTATAATCAGCGACCCAACTGTCTCGCAGCCGATCCGATGCAAAGAGCAACATCGAACGCGCCCGGCTGGTGAGTCACGAAGCAACAACAGCCCTACTGTAAACGACCGTAAAACTAAAGGTTCCTACGTAAGCTTTTCAACCTGGTAGGTCGCTATCAAAGTCGGGCCAATTCAGGAAGCTCTGATTAGTTCTGGCGCAAGCTGATTGTGGTGAAAAATCGTCCAGTTCAAGGCGCGTATCGCTCGTAATAGCTGGCTATTGCGAAGATCCGCAGCACAAAAGTAGGCGATTTTGCGCCGCAAGATGCCGTGTTACGAATGGGTCAGAGCTTCCTTAATAAACAACGTAATGTATCCCGATAGCATTGCCAATCGATTGACTTTAACTATGAGTATAAATCGATCGGTCTTGCTTCAACTATTCAGACCTAAGGAGTCAATATGGGTTTCTTGACTGGAAAACGCGCCCTCATTGTCGGAGTCGCCAGCAACCGATCCATCGCCTATGGAATTGCACAAGCCATGCACCGGGAGGGTGCGGAACTGGCGTTCACTTACCAAAACGAGCGTCTCAAAGACCGTGTTGAAAAATATGCCGGTGAATTCGATTCTGATATCCTGATTCCCTGCAACGTCGAAAGTGACGAAGAAATCGAAGCCGTATTCGAGCACCTCGACGACTACTGGGACCACTTGGACATTCTTGTACACTCTGTCGCGTTTGCCCCAAAAGAATTGCTCGAAGGCGACTTTCTCGACAATGTTACGCGAGATGGATTCCGGGTTGCGCATGACATCAGTTCCTACAGTTTAGCCGCGCTCGCTAAAGCCGGGCGACAGATGATGCAGGGCCGTAATGCCGCGATTATTACTCTCTCATACCTGGGCGCTGTCCGTGCAATGCCCAGTTATAATATCATGGGATTGGCCAAGGCCAGTCTCGAAGCCAATGTGCGTTATCTTGGCTACACATTGGGTGAAGAGGGCATACGGGTGAATGCCATTTCAGCCGGCCCCATTCGCACGCTCGCAGCCTCCGGGATTGGAGATTTCCGCAAGCTTCAAGATGAAGTTGCCAAAACCGCTCCATTAAAACGCAACGTGACGATCGATGAAGTCGGTAATGCCGCAGCTTTTCTATGTTCTGATCTGGCAAGCGGAATTACCAGTGAGATTCTCTATGTAGATGGCGGCTTCAACACCGTCGCGACTGCGGGTTAAAAAAAAATCATAACGATTCACCTGCCCCCCTGAAACAAATTTTTCAGAAGGGCAGGTGAGTTGATTTCCCATCTTTCAAAAATCCCGGATGCAGTTTGGAAACACCTGCTATTCAATACTCTCACGATAAAGTTTGATCTCAGCGCGTTGCACCAGTACTTGGTACACCGCGTCCAATAAGCGTCTCGCATAGCTGTCTGCTAGCGCCTGAATCGCCTGCGCTTCCCCGCCAAGCTGTTCAGCAGTGATTTCTGGAGTTTCAACCTGTTTCAACTCGACCAGCCAGTAACTGCCATCGCTGAGTCCAAACCCCGTCAGCATCCGGCTCGACGCGGTGGGATGCCGCAGTTTAAATAGCTTGTCCAGCGCTTCCTTGGGTAAATTGGCATCATTTCTTTTCACTTTGCCACTTAAAATTTCCAGGCCTTCTTCCTGGGCACTCTCTGCAAGCGACTTTTGCGCCTCATGCAAACGCTGTAATAACGCCTCTCCCTGTGTCGTTGCTTGCTCTCGCGCTCGCTGCTCGACAAGAATCGCACGAATTTCATCCTGTACATCATCCAGAGGTCTGGGCGCAGCAGCGGCAACCTCTGTCACCCGTAAAACCAGTTGTTTACCAGGCTCAAGCTCGATTACATCACTATTTTGCCCTTCATTCTTCACTTGTCCTTGAAAAGCCGCATCTCTAAAAGCCGCATTTGCCGCCACGCCCGCTCCTTCACCACGTGTGAACCAGTCGGTCGTTTGAATCTCCAAACCCAAAGCGTCGGCCGCAGGTTCTAGGGAATCTGGATTCTCATACGTCAGTGTCAATAGCTGTTCACTATCCTCGACAAGAATTTTCTCGGCCTTTCGCTGCCTTAAATCTCTTTCTAACTGCGCACGTACCGCATCGAATGGTTTAACCTCTGATTCCCGCAGCTCGGTCACTTCAACGATTTCGTACCCCTGAGCGTCTTCGAATACCTCACTGGGTGTCCCCAAAGGCAAGGAAAACACTACCGCATCGAAGGCTGGATCGAAATCTCCTTTCTGGACCCAGCCTAGCGTCCCCCCTTGCTTAGCACTGAGCTGATCATCCGATACAGATTGGGCTAACGTGTCAAATGCCTCTCCAGCATTTAATCGGGTACGTATATCTTCTGCTTTTTTCTTTAATGCCTCTTTTTCCTGTTCGTTTGCAGTTTCGGGCACTTTAATCAGGATTCTGCGCACCTTCCTAGCTTCTGGAGTGCGATACATGTCGAGGCTCTGCTCATAGAAACGATGCAGCTCCTCGTCACTGATCGACACAGATTTAGCAAGCTCGCTTTCATCTAAAATGAGATAGCTAGCCTTAACCCGCTCAGGTGTCATAAAACGATCCTGATGTGTTTGATAGTAGTCCGCAATCTCTGCGTCCGTCAGTTGGATATTGGCCTTGAATTGCTCCGATAAAAGCGCAATATAATCAAATTCCCGAAGTTGATCTTTCAGGCTAAGATAATATTGCTTATCCGGAGCCGTTAGAAAGTCGGTAGCTGTCAGCATTCTCGGTAATTGGTTGATTTGTTCTTCTAATCTAATTTGGTGCTCAAAAGCCGCTTTGTCCATGCGCTGCTGCGCCAAAATCAACGCATACTTTTTCGCATTGAACTGCCCGTTCTCCTGAAATATTGGAATATTTTTAATCGCCTCAACAATCGCCGCATCGCTGACTCTGAATCCGGCTTTCTGAGAATATTGCCGTAACACCTCTGTACGAATTAAATTGTCCAGCACGGACTGCTTGATTTCCGGCCCTTCTATCAATCCCGCTGGCACTTTCCCCCCAAACATTTCTCGGAGTTGCTGCTGCTGCTGTTGAAGTGCGCGTTGAAACTCCTCAATGCTTATCTCCTCGCCATTCACTTCTGCCACTAGACGTTTACCACCCGCGCCCAGATAAGATTGGATACCCCAAAATAAGAATGGAATAGAAATCAAACCAACAATTATATAGGCGATCCAACCGGTTGCCTTATCACGAATTGATTGCAGCATAGTCTTTACATCATAAAACTTTTAAGGGAAACCAACGCACTACCCGAACTTTTGACCGAAATAGTTAGCACATTGACGATGTACTTATCAACGCACCGGGTATAGCACACGAACAACAATGGAGAGCGGAGATAAAAGTGCTGGAACTCACGTTGAGATTTAAAAAAGTCGCAGCCAGAATGCCGGCAGGCAGCGCAATCCTAGTCCTTGACCCCAGAAGAGTAAACTTTTATACACCATGCTCATCACAATTAAATTCAAAATGAACCACAAACGCTGTTTGCAGACCCAATCCGCAGACACTTCGGCATAGCGCACATAAAAAAGGGTGTCCAAAGACACCCTTTTTGAAAAAACTGGCGGAGTGGACGGGATTCGAACCCGCGACCCCCGGCGTGACAGGCCGGTATTCTAACCAACTGAACTACCACTCCAGTCTCTTTTTTTAGCTTGGTGGGTGCTGAGAGATTCGAACTCCCGACCCTCTCCTTGTAAGGGAGATGCTCTACCAACTGAGCTAAGCACCCTGACTTTGGAAGCCTCACGATCTGCTTGGGCTTCCCTAAAAGAGCGCGCTAGTTTACGGCATCTTTTAATGCTTTTCCAGCCTTAAATGAAGGAATATTACTCGCACTGATTTCAATCGCCTCACCGGTCCGGGGATTACGACCCGTACGAGCTTCGCGTTTCTTAACCATGAACGAGCCAAAACCAACTAAGCTAACCTGCTCGCCTTGCTTCAATGCCTCCGTAACGACGTCAATCATAGCGTCCACTGCCTTGGCTGCATCCGCTTTGGTGAATCCTGCCTGGCTCGCGATCGCATCGACAAATTCTGATTTATTCATTGCTTTCCCTTTTTTGAGATTAGATGTGAGAATGAAGGTAATAAACTGTTCACGGCTTACGCTCGATCCCCCATTCAGCCTGAGTTAATGTCTGAAGAGCCTCAGCGTTCTCACTCTTCGAGCTGCACTGACACAGCCGTCACGTCTTATACCAACCACGGCTTGACACTGTCAATGGACGGAGGGTCACGAAGGGATGGGATTTTACTTCAGGTTACGAAACACTGCCACCACCCATTTGACCTGAGACTGTTTGAGCTGTAGCCGGCCTATCAGGCTCACTAAGAGAGGGCAGAGCTGTACCAGATCTACGATCGGCTCACCTAATTCCGTCAGGCCTCAAGCCGCTTGTCCCTGTCGTGTTGCATGGCTTAGTCTCCTTCTCAACAGACTCACTAGAATTTTACCGGGCAGTAACGCCAGTATATACCACGTTGTGTTGGAAAAATAAGGTCAAATCACGCCCCCCCGCGACGATTCCCGATTTCTAACAGGCCCCTTGGACACCATCCAAGACCAGGAGAGTAGCTGATTTCTCTCAGATTTGCGGTGGATCCTTGTGCTATTGCTATTTAAGGAAGCTCTGATCAATTCGTAGCACGGCATCTTGCGGCGCAAAATCGCCCACTTCTGCGTTGCTTTTCTTCGCAACCGCGTGGTATTGATAGAAACAGCGGATGGAACAGTGGCCGGTCGATAAGCGGATAAGTACGGGACTCGCCGTACTAATTCAAACGAGTGCAACACTCCGCTTGGCCATTGCAGACTTCCCTTTGGGAGTCCCCATTTAGCCATTGCCGCGTTGCAGTCCTTTAACAAAGGCTTGCCACGAGTACACCGACAAGTTCAAACTATCTATATCAGCGCAAACCCACGCGTTCAGAACAAGGCATTGTTGCGAAGCCATGGTTGATCCATGTCGAGCAGCAATAACGCCGTGCTGGACGCATGGGTTTGCGCCCTTCGGGTGAGCCATCAAGGGGTCATCTGTAGCCTTGTTTTTAATCACC
>JANTGD010000166.1 GCA_024763135.1 Thiotrichales bacterium
TCGTGGTCACCTTATTGGTGATGAGAGGTTTTTCTGATTTGCCATGTGCACCAAGAGCTTGCGTGGACTTTTGTGATCCAACTGAGGTTTTTAGGTTTTTAGGTTTATAGGGTTGGATATGGGTTTTTGTCGGTGAAGTTAAAGTCTGCAGTGCAACGTGCACCCGGTGGGATTTTGTTTTGTGTATTGGGGAGTTGCAAGGTGACGCGAAAGGTATTTGATGCGGCATCGATGATTTGATCTACGATGGTGACGGTGGCGTCGGCTGCTTGAAACCCGGGGAGTTCTGGTGTGACCGAGACTTTATCGCCGATTTTGATTTGATTAAAGTGTTCGGCGGGCATAATAACTTCGACTTTCAATGGATGCAGGCTGACGATTTTCAGGATGGCTTGTTCCTGGATACGTTGTCCCGCTGAGGCGTATCTTTCTGTGACGACGCCATTGATGGGGCTGCGGATGACGCGTTCGTTCAGCTTCGCTCGGGCCAGCTTGAGTTCCATGCGGGATTGCTTTTGGTTGGTTCTTGCTTGTTCAAGCTTGTGTTCAGCAAGTTCGGCTTCGGTCATGGCTTTGTCGACAAATTGTTTGGAAACCAATTCTTTTTGAAACAATATCATTGCCCGATTTTTTTCGCGCCTTGCATGTTCTTTAGCGGCAATGGCTGCTTGCACCTCGGCGCTGTCATTGGCGCGCAGGGTAGCTAAGTCGACAGTTTTTCGCTCTACTTTGCCAGTTAGTTTGGCGACGATTTGATCTGCAGTGACAAAATCTCCCCGTTCAACCAGAACTTTGTCCAGTACGCCAATCACAGGTGATCCCAGCTCGACAACGTCTGACGGTTCAAGGAGACAGGGAAATGACTCTGCAAGTGCGGTACCCGTTGTTGCGCACAGGCAGATAATGGTTAGAAGTGTGTTACGTATCATTTTGACCTTCCCTGGTTTTTCGTAACGACTCAGCGTATTCATCTTTTCCCCATCTCGCGTTATTTTCGTACTCGAATGATCACATATTAACTATATGCTCACATTCTCCGTGCGAAAATGCCTTGGTAGGTACCAAAATCTAAACACGTTGAGTCGTTACGTTTTTTCTTGCGCTAAGAAAGAACGTGCTGTTTTATTGTTTTGCGATCACCCATTCACCGGCAATACGTGTTGCTGTGATTTCATCTGCTTGTTTTCATCCCTGGTATGTTTGGTTACACAGCTGTGCCCGCGAAAAGATGAGCTTCTACTATACCGCTTTGTTTCGGCATTTTTATGCCAAGCTTGAGCGCTCTGCAATCGATCGACACTGTAGATGAGAAAGTGTTTTTATTATCCCGATCAAAGGTCATGATTGCAGGATGAAATCATTCTTGCGGGCCGCTTATGCCAAGGAGCTTCTGCTGCTGCACATCCGCTTTTTTGAGTTGTCGACGCAATTGGCGGTAGCGGTTTTCCTCTTTCAGCTGGGCAATTCGTGCGACGATGCGCCCGAGCCAGCGAGGTAATTCGCCTTGTTTTGCATAGCGTCGCTGCAGATAATTGAGTAAACCCTGCGGATAGGTTGCTTGGATGAGCGGATCTTCAAGAGACAGAATTGTTTCCACACTACCGGGATCTCCCTGCCGGCCACAGCGTCCGTAGAGCTGGCGATCGATGCGCCGTGAGGCATTGAGCTGGCAGCTGATGACATGCAGACCGCCGGCTTTTCGCGCGCTGGAGGAAAGTTTGATATCGGTCCCCCGGCCGGCCATATTGGTGGCGATGGTGACGCGTCCCGCGATTCCGGCATTAGCAATTATTGCAGCTTCTTCCTGATCTTTACGCGCATTCAATACGCGATGTGCAATTGTATTTCTGTCACACCAGGCGCTGAGTATTTCGGAATCGCCCACAGAATCGGTGCCGATCAGTACGGGTCTGCCGGCAAGTTGCTGTTGCCGTGCCTGCTGGATGGTCTCGTGCCATTTCATTCTGCGTTTCAGTAACATACGTGTGCCGAGATCTGTTCTGCGACTGGGCTTGTGCAAGGGGACCGGTACAAGATCCAAGTGATAAGTGGCGAACAGTTCGGCACGTGAATCGGTAAGGGTTGCGCTGGTGCCGCACAGGTGGAGGTAACGCGGGAAAAAGCGCTGATAGGTGATCTGGGCCAGGGTATGCCGCTGGCCACTGCTGCTGCAGCCTTCTTTGAGTTCGATCAATGTATGCAGGCCTCGCGACCATTTCCGGCCCTCGGCGATGCGGCCGGTTGTGGCGTCGATGATATGCACCTCGCCCTCTTTTACGAGGTAGTCTCGATCCCGGCGATAGGCATGTTTGGCCAACAGAGCCTGGGTGATGATTTCTTCCCGGTAATGCGTGTTGCGCCACAGACCAGACAGGGTTTCACAGTGCTTTTTCAGCCGCAGCCGGCCGCGCGCTGTCAGTTCCACCCGGTGTGTGTAGGGCGCGACGCTAAAGTCCTGGTTTTTCACCATAAGCGCTGCGATTTCCAGGGCCTCCTGATACGCGTCCGAGGCGATTGCATTTTTGCCGTCCTGAGAGAGAATCAGCGGTGTATAGGATTCATCGAGAAAGATGCTGTCGGCCTCGTCGACAATGGCCAGGCACAGCCCGCGTAATAATGGTCGGTGGGTTGGCGGGGTTGCCAAATACTGAGCGCGGCGATGCAGATCTGAGCGGGGAGCATCACCGGTTGCTTTGTCTTTGAGGTAGTCAAACGCCAGTTCCCGCGCGGTGCAATAGGTGATGTCACAATGGTAATTCTCCCTGCGCTGTTCTGCGGGCATGCCGCTGATGACCATGCCAACGCTTAGCCCCAGCCGCTGTGCGATCGGTTGTAGTTGTTTGGCATCGCGCTCTACAAGATAGTCGTTGGCAGTGACCACATGAGTTGGAATCTCGGCCAATGCAGCAGTCAGCGCAGCCATCGCAATGGCGTAGGTTTTACCTTCGCCGGTTTGCATTTCCGCTAGCTTTCCCGCGAGCATTATGCGCGTGGCAATGATTTGTGAAACATAGGTTTCGATACCGGTTTGACGGCGAATCATCTCCCGCACGAACGCGACAGTTTTTCCTAATGCCGGGTCGGTGAAACCCCCGCCTCGCAATTGCGTCCTGAGTCGTGGGAGACTCGCCAAAAGGACGTTGTCGTCGAGTTTGCCGTAAATCTCTCCATGGGCGGTGACTGCTTTGGCAAATCGCCTATAGTGTTTGGGCGCTTGGGGGGTGCGGCTCAGTATCGCGCGCCATGAGATCGATGGGAAGAATTGGGATTGTGCTGCTTGGTTGCGTTCTGGATAGAGCCCATAGATCACGCCAGGTTGGGGGAGGGAGAGGCTGGTCATGTGCTGCGGGCCGTCACTGTCTGCAGGAACAATTGTCGCCACGGTAACGACCATTGTTCGATCAGGGAGCGATAGCCGTGATCGAAGCGTACCCAACAGCGGGCGCCAATCCGCGCGGTTTTTAATCCCGGGACTTCGAGATCGGCGGTGAATACGGGGACCAGGGTGTGCAGGTGTTTGCTATCTCCGGGGTCGGTCAGGATCGGACCTCCGCCCTGCACAGAAAGTGCGGCACTGGGCAGTTGATCGGTCGATGCGGGTGTTTCTCTGAGTAAGAATGCGGTATCGGCGTGTTTCGGTTGATCGGCGATTGTCACTTCGATGGTGCGGGTCTGGTGGCGCACCAATTGTTCGACACTCTGCGGAAAAACCGCACGGATTCGCAATTGATCCTGGGCAATGACATGCCCCAAGAGACTGCCTTTTACGATGTAACTGCCTGGAAGATCATCGGGATTGGGCATACTCAACCGGCCGCTGGTTTGCGCGCGTATCGTCAGCCCTTCAAGTTCTTCCACGAGTCGATCGCGTTCGGCTTGTGCAGCTTGAATTTCTTCGTCGATTTGCACCATTCGAGCAAGTTCTTTGTTGAATACCGCATTTTTTTGCGCATCGAGTGCGGCCAGGTGCGCGGTGGTTTCTGCTAGCTTGGCTTGCAGCAATGGATTGTCTAACCGCAGCAAGACTTGGCCTTGGGTGACCCATTCCTGATCGTTTACCAAGATCTCGCGAATTTCGCCGCTTGTCGTGCTGCGAATTTGTGCTTCATCAGGAAGCCACACGATTCCTTGCGCCACGGTAGCATAGGGCAAAGGCGCTCTGAGCAGCACGCTACCACCAATTAAAACGATACCCAGTACGACCAGCCAGGCACGTAACCGATGCTGGCTGATTTCGCCCGATTCCCGCAGGTATTTGACGATGTCGATGATGGGTTTGAGCAGTAGACCATAAAGCATCAGGCAGACCAGCGCGGCTGCGAGGATCAGCGAGATATTGGCAAAAAACTGTGCCAGCACGAAGGTAATGCTCCACCGGTACAGCCAGGCGGCAAGCCCATAACCAGTTAGCCAGCGGGCCTCGGCGTGGTCAGTTGTGACGGGCTCGATGTCCCTGGCGCGGAGCAGATAGCGGCGCGCGAGATAGGCCCACTGGCGTTTGCTGGCACTGGCCAGGTTGGGGATTTCGATGAGATCGGAAAGAATGTAATAACCATCGAATTTGAGTAATGGATTGCCATTGAACAAGACGGTGGAAAGTCCGCCGATTGTCAACGTGATAAACGCGATGTCGCGCACCAGACCGTCGCTGGTATGAAGCCATAGCAACAAGGCCAAGGCAGCCAGGAACAGCTCTGTCATAATACCCGCGGCGCTGACCGCAATGCGCTGCCATTTGGCGTGGAGCGCAGCGGCACTCGATGCATTGACGTAGGGTACGGGCATAAGGGCGAGCAGGGAGATACCCATTTCATTGACTTCACCGCCAAAGCGGCGCAGGGTCAGCCCATGTGCGATCTCGTGCAGTGCTTTCAGAGTGGGATAGACCAGCCACAGCAATAGCCAGTAATGCGGTGTGAGAAAATGGATACGTGCATGTGTAGCCAGAGTTTGCCAATGCATGCTGGCAAGAAAAATTGCGCCGGAGACCAGTGCTATCCAGACTAGTAAAAATCCGCGCGTAAAGATCCAGCGGGTCCAGGGCTCGAGCCGTTGCAACAGGCTGGTGGGGTCGAATAAGGGCGCACGGAAGGAAAGCGGATTGATCAGTGCGAGCTGCTGCTTGCGCTGGCGTTTTTTCTGGCGTTCAAACATCTCCTCCACGTCGGGCGTCAAATCGGTTTGGACCAGATCTGCCTGATGGAGCTGACTGATGAGGGTGATGACTTCATGCTGACTCGGCGCGTGTTCCTGGTCTTGTTCGAGCAGCGTTTCCCAAAGCTCTTCGACAGTGTGTTCACCCAGTAGTCTTGCAACCCACTGGTAGCTGCGTGCATCCAAGCGGTGTTGGCGACCGGACACGCCATCCTTGAGTAGATACCATAAACTCCCACGATGAATTTGGCGATGAACGGTGACGTGTGGCTTCAGGCGGGGTCGTAAATCGGCAACGCGATACCACTGCTCACTGAATAGTTGCGCAGTCATGAGCGGCCGGTCCATTTCCAGATTTGTAACTTCAGCCAAGCGAGCGATTCACGCCCCATCACCCACAGAAGCGGTCGTTCATCGACGCGAATTCGTGCATAGCCGACCAGACCCGGGCGCAAACCCAGATGATGTTCCGGACTTACCTGCGCACGAGCCTCAAAACTGTTTTGCCCATCGATGACTTTAGCCATGGGGTTGATTTTTTCTATAACAATAGGCAGGCGTTCCCCGGGATTTGCAGAAAGCATCAGTTCACCCTGCTCGCCGGAGTCAATAAACCGAATATCACGTTCAGAAATTTCAGTGATCACACGGTAATCATTGACCGGTGCCAGAGTCAGCAGTGTATCGCCGGTTTTCACCGGGGCGCCCAGAGACTGCGTCAAATCACCATCGATCACGATTCCCGTAAAGGGTGCAGTCAAATGAATACGCGACAACTGTTGGTCGACAAGATCGAGATATGCTTTGGTTTCCGCAATCTTCGCATTCGCAATGGCCATTTTTGCGCGATCACGACTCGCTAATGCCGCGCTGTAGCTGCTTTGGTGTTGTTTTATTTCGCTTTCGAGTTTGCGTTTTTCAATTTGCAGATCACGGTCATCCAGCTCGACTAAAGGTTGACCTTGCTGCACCCGATCGCCCGGCTGCACGAACACTTGTTTGAGGTAACCCTCTGTGGGTGCGGTGACGGTGCGTTGGATGGCGCCTTCGATACGTGCTTTGGCGGTTACCTGAAAAGGCACATGGTAGACTGTACCGAATGCGGCAAATAATCCGCCAGCGATAGCCAATGCCCAGAGCCATTTGTGTTCTCCGCGGCGCAGACCCTTCAATGCGGATTTTACGGCGCCGAAAATTTGTTGATACCAGGGCTGCGCGAGCGCATTTTGCATGGCGATGATGGGCGCCAGAAAACAGGCTAAATGTTCCAGCCGCTCCATGGTGCCGACTGTAAATGGTTTTTTCTCGGAGTGGATGAACGTCAGCGCACCAACGGGTTGCTGCGCGTGGAATAGAGGAATAGTGCAGACCGCGTGCCCGGCATGACGTCGACTGAAATCCCGGTGAATGAGGTGGATGTGGGTTTTGGTCAACGCATTGGTGGGATAACTGCTGATCGCCTGTTGATCGATGGCTTCATCCATCAAGTCAGCAATTTCTTTGATAAGCGCTTGATGTTGGGTAATCCCACTGTGGTGCGATAGGCCAATCACCTGAGTGCTTGTATTTTTCCACAGGCCAAAAGCAACTTGATCACATTTGAATCCGGTAGCCAACTCCGTGGACAGTGCCGTAATACTGCTCTGCAGATCGGATTCTGTCAGTGCAGTTGCCAGCATCCGCGTAATCAGCTCCAGCGATTTGAGCTCGCGGCTCTGGCCGTGGAACTGAGGATTGAGGAGTTGATCGAGATGCGGTAGCGAATTGATAAAACTCTGTAAAGTGGCGCGGCCGGTTTCCATATCCAGAGGCGCGCAATCGAGCACCGCCGCGCCGGGTGGTAAGCCGCGAATTTGCACAGGAGTCGCCAAAATAGTGCCTGGATTTTTGGCGTGATTTGCATCGCCGTGGCTTTGGATAAAGGGTTTGTGCTGTTCCAGACTGGTTTGCGCAGCTTGGAGCATACGCGCGGGTAATGAGCGATCCGATTCCGGCCAGGATACGGTGATCGAGGACGCAGCCTGCTCTTTATTTTCAAGCCTAATGATACCGGACCGTATTCCCGGAATCATACGGCATTGCATCCCCAGCCATTGTTGAATAATCGCAACAGACATTACTTGTGATCTTTCCCTGAATTCCCTTTAAGAAATGTCAATACTTTATGATTTTGCTTTCCTGCGTGGGTACATTGCCTCTATTTTCAGCAAATAAAGTGTGAGGGAGTCCCCGCATTGAATTTCGTACTTTACCGGACCAGCGGGTATACCCCAGTACAGGTTATGGGCACGAAAGCGTCAGAGGGGTTATCGGCCATTTGCAAAAAAGCTTTAATCTTCATGGTGGACAAAGCTTTTTGTTGGTATAGGGGGTTTGTGAACTGTGGGAACTGGTGTTTTACATCCTCAAGTTTCGGAGTTCGTAGCCCCCTCTCCCCCAGGGAGAGGGTTGGGGTGAGGGGATTTTAAGCGTGAATGCTTTGATTGACTGCATTCCCTCAT
>JANTGD010000167.1 GCA_024763135.1 Thiotrichales bacterium
TCATCACCAATAAGGTGACCACGAGTTTTTCTGATTCACCAGGCACACCAATTGCTTACGCGTCTTTTTCGCGCCCAACTGCGGAATCTAGGTTTAAGGAAGCTTTGATTAATTCTGGCGCGAGCAGATTGTGGTGAAAAATCGTCCAGTTTAAGGCGCGGATCGCAGGTAGTAGCTGCCTATTGCGAAGATCCGCGACGCAGAAGCGGGCGATTTTGCGCCGCAAGATGCCGTGTTACGTATTGATCAGCGCTTCCTTAACAATGACAGTTTAAAACCAACTATTTTTAAGAGGAAACAAACCATGTTAAAACAAAAACCACTCGTTACAGCGATTCTTATGGCCGGAATTTTTAGTGGCACTGCGTCTCTGGCTGCTGCGTCTGCTAACGACGTCGATCAAACACAGGAAAAAACACCAACAGAACAACATGCAGCAGCACAAAAGAAAGATGCGACTTCAAGCCAAGCAGTAAAATCAATACAGCAAGAGAAAAATCAACTTTCAGAGACTTTGAATAAAAGTGTTGTCGAGGGTTATAAGAAAGTTCAACAGGCAACTGAGCTGCTACAACAAGACGGTAAGGAAAAAGAGGCTATTGCCTTGTTACAGACAGCCACTGGGCAATTCGATACTGCACTGGCAGCCAATCCAGATCTTGGACTTGTTCCCATCGATGTCGACGTTGCGGTGGTTGAATTATTAACCGATGAGAAAACTATCAAAAAGGCGATCAAAACGGCTAAAGAACTCTTGGAGGACAATAAAATTCAGGAAGCCGCTGCCATTCTCTCGACTTTGAAAGACGAACTGGTAACAGCGACTGCATACCTGCCAATGGCGACCTACCCCGATGCCATCAAGGATGCAACTAAAGCGCTCGTTGCGGGTAAAAAGGACAATGCACAAACTATTCTCGCTACCGCATTGTCCACGATTGTGGTCGATGAGTCGATCATACCATTAGGTCTGGTGCGTGCAGAGGCACATATCATCAAAGCGGCGGAGCTGGACAAAGAAAAAGACAAATCCGCCATTGAACAACACCTGAAAGCAGCCAAGCAACAGCTCGCATTAGCGAGCCTTCTAGGCTATGCCAGCAAGCATGAAGATGCCTACAGAGACCTCACAAAACAAATCCAGCATATTGAAAAGGAGATGCAAGGTGATAATGCAGTCGAGGCTTTATACAAAAAACTCAAGACTTCCTTCAGCCGGTTGATCAAAGCGGAGGGTAGCCAGCAGACAGACGACTCCAAAGAATAACCGCTGGCATGAAAGGTATCCCAACCCGGTGTTACCGAAAACTCTGGTCACATCGGGCAGGGATCGCCGTTTTTTTGTTAACCCGGCATATTACGGTGCCGGGTTAATAAAACCAGAGAGTTACGAAGACATCCGCATCTCTGGTAGAACACCTACACACCATCTACTCAGACGGCTCAGTGGTCAATAATCAGCGAGTTGTCAAAAAGCAAAGCCGTTGCTCAGTGTTGAAGCTCTTAGAAAGGACCGAAATATTGTCCATCCACAAGTCGCGCCTTATCCGTAACATCTGCGGCGCTCTGTATAGGGATTGACTGAGTAGGCTGCATCAATACAACTCTATCTCAGCGTTGATCGACACCGACATTGACGATTCCCCGGCCTCCAAAGGGGGTGGCGCGGGCATCGCTTCGGCCATGGCCATGCTGCGCGCCTGATAGATCGGAGCGCCCCCGGATGAGCCTATACGCAAATCGACAATATGATATTGCTTGAACCCCAAGTGTCTGGTCACTGCATTGGCACGTTGCTTAAAAGCGTCCAAAGCTTGTGAAATCAGAGACGCTTCAAAATTGCTGCGGGCAGCGGGAGAAACAATAAATTGTATACCCTGCAAATTGAGTTTTGTCTGCAATTGCCCGAGCACTTGGCTGACCAGCGCTAGATCCTGACTTTCCACCTGAATGGCTTGGCTCACCCGCCAATGGGTAATTTTATTTTTGTAGTAAACTGGCGAAGTCGTGTAAGACTGGGTCTGCACTTTGAGCGCTGTATGCTTTTTAATTTCTGCGATTGCCCATTGGATCTTACGATTGACTTTTTCCGCAAGCGCCGTGGTATCCATGCCCTCTTCCTGGGTACCAAGGATTGCACGCAACGTATCGTTTTCGATTTTCCCAGAGGCTGCAGCGTTAAGATGAATGCGGTTATAGTGGGTTTCGTCCTCATTGGCTGCAAACACGCTCCAAGGCAGACACCAAAGTAGCAGCCATAGACTCAGTTTATTGACTCTCATGTTTATGTTCTCCTTGCGAATCCGAGGGTTTGAGATTAATACCCTGTTGTTGCAGCAAAGCCAGCAACTCGGCTTCAGACTTGACGGGTACCCCCAAGGCTTGCGCCTTGGCCAGTTTCGAACCGGGATCTCTACCCACAAACACTGCAGTGGTTTTTTTCGACACACTACCGGCAACCTTTGCGCCCAGCGCTTGTAGGTACTCCTTGGCCTGCTCGCGCGTCATAGCGTCGAGCGCCCCGGTAATAACATAGGTCTGCCCTTGCAGCGGCTGGGGCCGCGCTTGCTCTTCTTCCGGCCAGTGTATTCCAGCGGCGAGCAACGCATCGATGACTTCATTATTGTGCGGTTGAGAAAAAAACTTGCGGATATGGCCTGCGACGACCGGGCCGACGTCCGGCACTTCGAGCAGTTCCTCTTCGCTGGCCTTGCGCAATGCTTCAAAATGTTTGAAATGCTGCGCGAGTGCAGCCGCCGTCGCTTCGCCGACTTCACGGATACCCAGTGCGTAGATAAAACGTGCGAGCGTCGTTTCCTTACTACGTTCCAAGGCCTCGAGCAAATTGCGCGCGGATTTCGGCCCCATGCGTTCTAGGCTCACCAATTGCGTTTCAGTCAAACGATATAAGTCATCCACATGCTCAACTAAACCTTTATCGATGAGTTGCTCAACCAATTTGTCACCCAGACCATCGATATCCATGGCCCGCCGCGACGCAAAATGTTTGATCGCCTCTTTGCGTTGTGCAGGGCAAAACAAGCCACCGCTGCAACGCGCAATGGCTTCCCCTTCCATACGCACGATTTCCGACCCGCAAACCGGGCAATGACTCGGCATTTTCACCTTGCGCGCATTCGATGGACGACGTGATTTAACCACTGCCACGACTTCAGGAATCACATCCCCCGCACGGCGCACGATCACCGTATCCCCAATACGGATATCCTTGCGCTCGACCTCATCCATATTGTGCAGTGTGGCATTGCTGACCGTTACACCACCCACCACGACCGGTTCGAGGCGTGCGACCGGTGTGATGGCTCCCGTGCGACCGACCTGGAACTCGACATCCAGTACGCGTGTCAATTCCTCCTGGGCAGGAAATTTATGCGCAATGGCCCAACGCGGCGCCCGGGAGACATACCCCAGCTGTTCCTGCAATTCGATCCGATCGACTTTATAGACCACACCATCTATTTCATACGGTAATGCTGCGCGACGCTCAGACATATCTCTGTAATAGGCCAAGCAACCGTCCACACCTGTGACACGTCGAATCTCTGGAGAGATCCGTAAGCCTATCGACTTGAGCAATTGTAGCGTTGCAAAATGGGTGTTAGGTAACTGCAGCCCCTCAACGACGCCCACACCGTAACAATACATTTCCAAGGGTCGGCTGGCGGTGACTTTGGGATCCAACTGTCGGAGACTGCCCGCAGCGGCATTACGTGGATTGGCAAAAGTTTTCTCTCCATTGCGACGGGCGCGTTCATTGAGTGCTTCAAACCCTGCCTTGGGCATATACACCTCGCCGCGCACCTCCAGCAATGCGGGCGGCTCTGGATCGATCAGGCGTAAGGGAATGGACTCGATCGTGCGCACATTCTGAGTAATCTCTTCGCCGGTCTCGCCATCGCCCCGTGTTGATCCCTGCACCAACTCACCGTGCTCATAGACGAGGCTTACTGCTAAGCCATCCAATTTGGGTTCGGCCGCATACACCAGCGAGGCATGCAGCCCGAGACGCTCCTGGATGCGTTTATCAAAAGCCCTGAGTTCTTCCTCAGTAAAGCAATTTTCCAGAGACAGCATGGGTATACGGTGCTTGACCTGGCGAAATGCTTTGGCAGGCTTAGCACCAACCCGTTGGGTGGGAGAATTCGGTGTGACAAGCTCGGGAAACTGCTTTTCCAGTGTTTGCAGTTCACGCATCAGCCGATCGTATTCAGCATCCGGAATTTCCGGATCATCAAGGACGTAATATCGATAGTTATGATATTCGATTTGCTGGCGTAGAGCCTCGACGCGCTTTCGCGCCTGCGCCAGGCTGGTCATGCCAGTAGTGCTTCGATCATCGCTTTATCAGCGGCAATTTTCTCCTGAGTCAGCAATGCCTGCACCGTATCGTCACGCAACTCGCCATTGAGGGTATTGGCCAGATGTTGGGCGCAATGTAGCATTTCATCGTAGGCAGAAATCGGGTCGTTCGGCCCAGGCACCTGCATAAACAGGCTCAAGCCCTTGACCTCACCATTGATCAGGTCCTGCTGTACGAGCGTGCCGGGTTTGAACATGTTTGCGACACTGAAAACGACTTCGCGTTCGGTTCCACGTTTGTGGTAACGATGGAAAATATCTTGGTCACCAAATAGCAGCTTATGTGCGTGAAAGGCCTTGAGCACAGCACGTCCCTTGAACGGTTGCTCAAGGGGCGCGGTCACATAGAGCACGAATACCCGAAAGTCAGGCGTCTGCGAAACCTCGGTTTCTGCGACCTCCTGGCCCTGTGCCTCAGCCTCTGCAACTGCCGATGCCGGAGGTTCGAGCTCCGACTCAGGCTCTGCAGAAATCATTGGTGAGTCAAACGGATCTGGCAGTGCCGGCTCCTCCTCCACGGGATCCGGTGCATAATCTTGGGTGACCCGCAAATCCGGCTCGGGCGTCAGATTCGCCTGTGGTTCGTTTAAGTTTGCCAGGGTTTCGCGAAAATCCGGTTCAGGCGTTGCATCGGTATCAAGTACCGTCGCTTCGTCCTGGGCATGCTGGCGCAGCAGCGCGTCCGACTGTGCCTCCTTGGCATTCTTAAACACATCATGCTTTTCCGCTTTTTGCTGACGACGGCCGGTAATGTAGATCCAGGCCAAAACGACCAATCCGACCAACAAGATGGTCCAACGCATTTCATTCATAATGACCTCTCATTGCCATGCGCCGCTACGCAGACGCTGGCTCCCTAAATTTATCCATTTGCCATAATCGCCGCTTCATCGACATTCACATCTACAATCCGCGAGACCCCCGGTTCGCGCATGGTGACGCCGATCAGCTGCTGGGACAATTCCATAGTGGCTTTATTATGCGTGATAAAAATAAACTGTACACGCTCCGACATGGCTTCCACCAAATCACAGAAACGCCCCACATTGGCATCGTCCAGTGGCGCATCCACCTCATCGAGCATACAAAACGGTGACGGATTAAGTTCGAAGATGGAAAACACCATAGCAACCGCCGTCAGTGCCTTTTCTCCACCCGACATCAAATGAATATTGGTAATCCGCTTGCCCGGTGGCCGCGCCATAATCGCCACACCCGTGGTCAGCAAATCATCTTCGGTCAGCTCCAGATGAGCATGCCCACCGCCAAATAATTTGGGGAATTTTTCTTGAATCTTGGTATTGACCGCGTCGAAAGTCTGCTTGAATCTTTCGCGCGTCTCGCGATCGATTTTGCGAATCGCATCCTCCAGCGTGTCCAGCGCCGCCATGAGATCCGCATGCTGTGAGTCAAGGTAAACCTTGCGCTCACTCTGTTCCTGATATTCATCGATCGCCGCCAGATTAATCGCGCCCAAGCGCGCAATCCGGCGTGAGAGTTGTTCCAAACGCTCCTCCCATGCGGCCACAGTGGCATTTGCCTCCAGTGCCTCCAAGAGTGCTGCAAACTCAAATTCAGTCTCCTGAAGCTGTTCTGTCAGGGTTTGGCCACGCACCTGAATTTCCTGGCTGGCCAGTTTCATCTGCTCTAGCTCGGCGCGTAAATCATTGGCGCGTTGCTCATGCGTGTGGCGGTTTTGCTCAAACTCGCGAATACGCTGATCGATGACCTGTAAGGCGTCTCGTGCTTGTGCCAGCTGTGCTTCCTGCGTCACGCGTGCGCTCAACAATTGCTCCAATCGCGCTTGCAGTTCCGCGATTGGATCCTGATCCGTCGGCAGCGCTTCTACAAGGGCCTTTAAACGCGTTTCCAAATGTTGCACCCGCTCTTGAACCCGCAGCAAGTTTTGACGCAACCCCTGCGTAGACGCACGCAAAGATTCCTGGCGCAGCTTGGATGCTTGCACGCTGCTGCGTTTTTGCTCTACTTGGCTGCGCATCTCACGTAGTCGTTGTTGGTGAGTATCGCGCTGCGCTTCCAGCGTATGCTGCCGCGCTTGCAAACCTTCCAACTGTTGCAATGCTTCGTTGCGGCGTTGTGTCGCGCGCTCGAGCGCCGCAGATTCTTCTACCAGCTGCGCAGCGAACTCCTCGATTTCTTCTGTCATCGCAGTTTGGCGTTGCTCGAACTGCTCTAGGCGGACCCGGGCCTGAGCAACCTTCGAATGGGCTTCGGTCCAGGCACGGTGTGCCGTATTGGCGCGGGTTTGCTGTTCCTTGCGAGTCTGCTCCAATTGTTGTAACTGAGCCTGGCGAGTTTCCAAGGCCGCGGTGAGTTCCGTAATCTGCTGCTCGGCGGTTTCTAACTGCGCCTGTAACCGGTCGATTTCCTGCTTCCGCGCCAATAACCCTGCATGGGCATCCTGTTTTTCAGGCGCTTTGACCCAATGGCGCCCCATCCAAAATCCTTCCTGCGTAATGATCGACTGCTGCGCCGTGAGCTGTGGGCGCATCCGCTCTGCCGCTGCAAGATCCTGAGCAATCAAAACACTACTCAATAGGTCTTTCACACTCTCTGGCGCCACCACCTGTCCCCACAAAGTCAATGAATCCTGCATTGTTGCCAGGGCCGTTGCTTCCACAAGATTAGGACTGTCTGTATCCAATTCGCTCAGGTAATCACCGAGCGCCGTCACCTCTACGCCTTCAAGCAGTTGGCCTAAAACACGTTCAACCGCTGCCGTCCATTCGGGACGCGCTTCGATACGCTCGCCAAGCCGTGTGGCTGTGGTCATCTGATGGGCATCCAACCAACGCTGCACCGATGCCTGATCTTTACCCAATGCAGCCTGTTGCAACGCTTCGAGAGACGCCAGGCGCCCTTTGAGCTGCTGTGTATTGCGCTGTTCCCGATCGAGTTGTGCCCGGTATTCACGCAATCCCTCGCGTAGTGCGTCGATGCTGGTCTGCGTTTGCTCCAGTGCAGCTTCGGCTTCCTGGTGGCGTAGCTCTTGGAGCTGCTCCTCAGCACCGAGACTGTCGATCTGGGACATCAAAGGACCCATATCCAAACGCTGTAAATCTGCATCCAGGCGCTCGCGACGCTCTATCACACGCTGAATCTGACGCTCCAGCTGTTCCATGCGCGCCTTCTCCACCTGAGCAACCTGTAGCGGTTGTGCGGCCGCTTGGTTTGCCTGCTCCCAATCCCGTTGCCAGGCCGCTTGTGCCTGCTCAGCTTCCTCCAACGCCTGTTGGGCCGTTTC
>JANTGD010000168.1 GCA_024763135.1 Thiotrichales bacterium
GCTCGACATGGAACAACCATGGCTTCGCAACAATGCCTTGTTCTGAACGCGTGGGTTTGCGCTGATATAGACAGTTTGAACTTGTCGGTGTACTAGGTTCATAGGTCAGGAAGCTCTGATTCATTCTGGCGCGAGCAGATTGTGGTGAACAATCGTCCCGTCCAAGGCGCGGATCGCAGTTAATAGTGGGCGATTGCGAAGATCCGCAACGCAGAAGTAGGCGATGTTACGCCGCAAGAAGCCGTGTTACGAATTGTCAGAGCTTCCTTAATACTCAGCTCACCCGTGAAATACGCCAGCTCTGAATTAAAGAATGTTCATTGACATTTAAACGCACAGTTCCGGCTTGATCTGACGTATTTAAGACACAGTCAGGGCAGTGACTACACAGTCGGTCATTCACTGAGTCACTCCCTTCATTGGTCATCATCCTGCACGCGGACATCATCCACCTTCTGTCTACGTACAGGAACGTAGGTCGCGGCGTTGCTTGGAGATGCGTGGGCGTCCCGTCGAGGAAATGACGATAGCGCGGGCGTGTTGGGGGTCGTTTTGGCCGCTTTGGTCGCAAAGCATGAAACGTCCTGCTTGGATTGCGCCCGAAATGCGTTGCGATTGACCGGTGCCTACATAAGAGAGATAGTGGCGCAGCGGGCGGTTACCATGCAGGGTGAGTCGCCCTGGCAGGTGATTTTGCTCGGCCAGCACCTGCTCTCCGCCGTCTAGTGTGCCATTATCATTGGCATCGACAAATACCGTCCAACCGTCCTGCCAGGTGGCACCCTTGTTGCGCAGAGTCACACGGGTATTGCGTTTGACCGCCTCAGAGCGCGCCAGGATAATGTTTGACATCAGGGTATTGGATTGTGTCGTCAAGAGGTTGTGAGTAGTCCAGTTTTGCATGGAGCCCATGCCCAGGTGCATCAATACCGAGCCGATGGCAAGAGTGGTCAGCAGTTCGACGAGTGTCAGGCCCTGCTGGCCGTGGCGTGCGCTGAGTTTTCCGTGCGTCATTCGCAAAATCACCATTCATCCGCTGAAAACCCCACCATAATGAGATCGCATACCTAAGAAAACTCCGGTTTCGGTTAAAATGAGTTTTGCTTCACAGTTGAAATGACGAACGGCAGACCTTACAGAATCTGTTTAGATCGCGAAATTCGTCGGGAGGGAGCACGATTAATTATAGAAAATTACATTTGAAAACAGAGAGATGGCAGTACGCCAAGGGGTTCACGCTGAGCGAATTGCTGATCACCCTGGCGATAGTCGCCGTATTAGCCGCCCTGGCGGTGCCAGGATTGCAGCAGATGTTACGCAATAATCGCTTGACTGCCGAAACCAATAAGCTTGTGTCCAGCTTGTATCTGGCACGCTCTGAGGCAGTTAAACGCAATCTCGAAGTGGCCCTGTGTGGATCGGGCGATGGAGAGAAATGCACCGGTGAATGGAATAAGGGTTGGATTGTGATTGCAGATCCCGCGGATACAGAAGAAATTTTGCAGGATGTGAGAGCCCCCAAAGAGCTGGATATTCACAGTCCGGTCAACGCCATCAGCTTTTATGGCGACGGGGTGTCTGATGTGCAGAATGATGCATCCAGTATCGTGTTGGTCAATGCCAGTTTCCGCCGCGTTGTGAAAGTGACGCAGGGGGGATCGGTCAAAAGCTGTCGCCCGGCTGCAGGGGCGTCCGATACTTGCGCGCAAACCCCGTGAATCGGAGAGATCTGCGGCAGCGCGCCTCAAGCCACCAGCCTAGTGCAACCGGCTTTACCTTGATCGAGGTGTTGGTCACAGTGCTACTGCTATCGATTGGGCTGCTGGGACTTGCCAAGCTGCAGTTCTGGGGCGTCAAGCATACCGGCAGTGCGTACTTTCGGACCCAAGCGACGTTGTTGGCCAATGAACTGATCGAGCGGGTGCGGGCCAATCCGCGTGGGCTGGCGGCGGGCAGCTATCAGCTCACCAGCAGAGACTGTGAACATGCCAGTATAAATTGTAATGCCGGTTTTACTGTCGATTGTACGACCGAACAATGCGCCCCCGAGGTCTTGGCACAGTTCGATCTGCGTGAGCTGGCCTGCGGGGCAAAGGTCGGGGATGGGCTGGGCGCTGATGATCTGTTGCCCGCGGGTAAGATTTGGATCGGGCAGCAAACCTGCGAGGAAGAGCCGGCCCAGACCTGCCAGCGGGTCGAAGTGTGTTGGAGCGAAACGGATTCCGGCTGGGTGGCGAATCGTATCGGATTCAAACATATCATCATAGAGTTCAATCCATGAGCAAGCGAGCAGGTCATTGGCAACGGGGCTTGAGCCTGGTGGAATTAATGGTCGCGATGGTGATCGGCCTGCTGATCATCGCTGCGGTGAGCTCGGTGTACCTTTCCGCCAAGCGTTCCTATCAGGCCCGCGACGGCCTGTCCCTGTTACAGGAAAATGGGCGTATTGCACTCAAACGATTGCGCTCAGGGATTTCGAAAGCGGGTTATCCTGGATATGAGAATATGCGCCCACTCTTGGCGGATACCCGTCATCTCGATCAGTTCGCGGGGTTGCAGGGCTCGAATCTTGAGGCTTGTGCGAACAATACAGGCAATGGTACCGATCGAATAACGATTCAGTTCATGCCGCGGGGTGAGGTGTACACACCCGAGGATTGTTTGGGTAATGAATCGAAGTCTACGGCCCGGGTTGTGAACAGTTACTATATTGAGAATGACACTCTAAAATGTAGAGGAAGTGGGAATAAGGCGGGCCAACCCATTGCGGAGAATATTCTCGATTTGCAGGTACTGTATGGTATTGATAGTGATGATGATGGCGTCACTGATCAGTACAAAGGTTTGCCACAGGGCGCCGCTGACTGGAATCACGTGGTTGCAGTGCGCATTGGTCTGCTCGTGTCCAGCGGCGTCGATGTGTTTGATCGCGAGAGACCAGAGCAACATTTGCGGATATTGGACCAGGAGGTCACCGTGCCCGCGTCGCGTATGAGTTATCGCGTGTTTACAGAAACCATCCCACTCCGTAATAAGCTGCCGATTTGTAATGATTGTGGTTAAAACACCCCCCCGCTTACCCGAGTCTCAGCGCGGCATCGTGCTCATTGTGGGCCTGCTGTTGTTACTGGCCATGACCCTGATCGGTGTCACTGCGATGAAGACGACGACACTCGATGAGCGCATTGCAGCCAATACGCAGTTCAAGGCGGAAGCCTTTCAGGCCTCGGAATCCATACTGACCGAGGTGCTGGACTATAATGAGGTATCGACCTGTGCATTCAATGCCGGGGATTGCGGCTGTCGGCCCGAGGATCTCAAGGATCTCGATTCGTCTAAGCTTGCGCTGTGTCAGCAAAAACACTGGCTGATGCGCTGTGAGGCAGACGCAGAGAAAGATCCCGCCTGCCCGCCGTGGACCAAACGTGTACCCGCCAGCGCGGGCATGAAGTTTGAGGGTGAGATGCCAGTGTATGGCAACAGCATTGGTTCCGGGGGGTTGATCGTCGGTAAGGTCGTTGAGATTCAGGGTAGGGTCGACTGGAAAGACACCAACGCCAAAGCTAAGCACAATCTGGCGGTTGGCGTTATTGGGCTAAAAAACAATCAGTAAGTGATGCGTCAGTCGTGGCGCAGGAGTAGTGAAGGCATGAAGCTGCAAGACATCCTTCAACAGGCAGGCAAGGGAATGCTGTTGCTGTTGAGCCTGGGGGCGGCCGCTGTGTGGGCGGATGATACCGAAATTTATTTGACGACCTCGGGCTCGGCTGGGCAACCGAATATTCTGTTCATGCTCGATACCTCGGGGAGTATGAAGCTCGGACCGGATGGAAATGTATTGACTGGATCAGGCGAGGAGAATAACCCAAACTCCCGCTATCAGATTATGAAGCGCGTGCTGACCGATGTACTTGCTGTCGCGCCTGACAAGATCAACGTGGGGCTGATCAACTACGGGGGGCACAAGGTGGCCGCGCAGGCCAATGGCCCCAAATATCCCATTACCGCCCTGAACGCGCAGACGCGCACCGAACTGGAGGAGACCGTGGGGCGCTTG
Organism: Thiotrichales bacterium; assembly: GCA_024763135.1. Taxonomy (GTDB): domain Bacteria; phylum Pseudomonadota; class Gammaproteobacteria; order UWMA-0217; family UWMA-0217; genus JANTGD01. The sequence continues at coordinate 4,058 of JANTGD010000168.1, forward strand.
CAGGTCGATGGGTACACCCCCATTGTGCAGTCACTTTACGAATCGGCGCAGTATTTTACCGGGGGGAAGGTCGACTATGGAAACTCCAGTAATGTTCCCCAACAACCCAACCCCAAGACCTACGATGGCACGGTCACCTATGGTAGTAATTCTGAGACCGTCAAGATCGAATGCATGCTTGGTGTACCTCCGGCGGTAGGTAATTGGTGGCCCCAGTGTCAGCGTCCGAAGGAAGCCTATGACAGCTGTCAGATCAAGGAAGGGCCTCAGTGTGGGAAGCGGTATTGCCCCCCTGACTATGTGGATCTCAGTAGTTGTTACCTAATGCCAGCGGTTAGGGGTGGTTGTACTAACAAAACCCGGTGTGCGCAGCTCGACGAGGCTGGTAATTGTCTGCGACAGGAAACTTATCAACACTGCTGGCCGGATATACCGGCGCGGGAAGTGTGTAAGACCAAAGCCGAGGTCTGTACCCTAGAAGAAGTTCTCGAAGGACAGATACAGCGCATCGATGCACAGTATATTTCCCCGATCAAACAAGAGTGTCAGGACAATTATCTGGTCATCCTTTCCGATGGTGAGCCCGATGACGGCATAGAACCGGGGAGCGATACCGAGGTCGTCAGCAAGCTGGGAATGGGTTATGGCGTGACCGGCTGCAAAGACCTGGGCGATGGCACCTGTGGCCCTGAATTCACTGAATATCTTGCCACTAAGGATCAAAGCCCGCTCGAGGGTGATCAGGTGATCAAAACCTATGCGGTTGGTTTTGCGGTCGCGGGTGAAGGGCAGGATTATCTGCGCGAGCTGGCCAATCTGGGGGATACCGACAATGCGGATCACGATGCCGGGTTCTTTACCGCAGCCAATGAAAAGCAACTCAAGGATATTTTTCAGCTGATCGTCGAAGAGATTGCGGTGGAAAATCATAGTCTTGCCATCCCGTCGATTTCCGTAGATCCGAAAACGGGGCTTACCAACGGCAACGAGGTGTATCTACCCTTGTTTCGGCCCAGTAATCTGCCGCGCTGGCTGGGAAATATCAAAAAATATGGTCTCGCCCTGCAGGGCGGGCAACCACAGGTTGTGGATGCCAACGGAGATCCGATCAACGATGCCAATGGCAGACCCATCGCCAGCAGCCGCAGCTTATGGTTGCCTGCCGATGATCCCGCCGATGGTGGGGACATTACTGCGGGCGGCGCAGCCCGCCTGTTAGGCACCCAACGCAAGCTGTGGGTCAATGATCTGGGAGATTCCCTCGTGCCATTGACCGAAGGTAATGTAAAACCTGAGTGGTTGGGCCTCACCGATACATCAACGGTGAGTAAAACGGCACTCATGCGCTTTGTGCGTGGCTTGGATGAGACGCAGGATCAACCGTTGCAAGAAATGGGCGATATTCTGCATTCAAATCCCACCCTGGTCAGTTATGGTGAGAAAACCGTGCTGTATGTGGGCACCAACGAAGGGTTTCTGCATGCTTTCGATACGAACACCGGGCAGGAGCTGTTTGCCTTTATGCCGCGTGAACTATTGAAAAACGCAGCCACACGCTATGACAATAGCTTTGGTGAGCCCCACGTCTATGGCCTCGATGGCCCAATTTCCATCTGGCGTGATACGCAAGGAAATAAAGCCGAGAAGGTCTATTTATATGTGGGCATGCGCCGTGGGGGTAAGAATTATTATGCCCTGGACATTACCGATCCCAAGCAGCCCAAACTGGCCTGGGTAATTCGTGGTGGCGAGGGGCAGTTTGCTGCGCTGGGCCAGACCTGGTCCAAAGCGATTCCTGCAACGGTTGAACTCGGTAATGCGCAGAAAGACGTGCTGATTTTTGGGGGAGGCTATGATACCGCGCAGGATGCTGCGGATACCCGTGGTGATGATGCTGTGGGCAATGCGGTATTCATTGTCGATGCTAGAACCGGTGAGCGCCTGTGGTGGACGAGTCGCCAAAATGCAGATCTCGATCTGCCGGCGATGCGTAACAGCATTCCCGCCAATGTCCGCGTCATCGATATCGATACCAATGGCGTTGCCGACCGCCTCTATGTGGCGGATACCGGAGGCCGGATTTTTCGGCTCGATCTCGTGGATAAAACCAATACCTTCATGACCGGTGCAGATCAAAAAACCAGTGCAAGCGGCGTGTTGTTTGCCGATTTGGGGGGGGGCGGCGTGGCCAATCACCGGCGTTTCTACTACGAGCCCGATGCGGCGATAATTAGTCATGAGGGCCGTCATTTTGTTAGCCTGGCGATTGGTTCGGGCTTTCGCGCACATCCTCTAACCAAAGGCGATGCAGCGGCGCAAAACCGCTTGTATGTGCTCAAGGATCCAGGATTGAGCTATGTATTGAATGAGGCCAATCACAGCTATTTTATCGAGTCGGATTTGGCAGATTTGACGGATCCCACGGACACCGGCAGTGAAGATATTACCGTCGACGACAAGTCGCAAAACGGCTGGTATGTCAGCCTGGACCGGGCTGCGGGAGAAAAAGCGCTGGCCAGAGCGGTGACCCTGAAAAATACCGTGTACTTCACCACCTTCGAACCCGAGACGGTGGCGGCAAAAAATGTCTGCTCGGCGGCTTCGCATACCGGGCGTGTCTATGGCCTGAATATTGTCAATGCCGAACCAGCCCTGAAATTCGTCGATGTCACAGAACCTCAGCGCGTAGAATCTTATGGCACCAAGGATATTCCGTCTGAAGTGTTATTGGTGGCATCCCGCTATGAATATAAAAAACCCAACAGCGATGAAACCGTGCAAGGCGATGGGGTGACCTTCCATGTCATGGTCGATCAGCTCGACCGTTACCTGCAGGATGAGACCTTTGTTGGCCTGAATAAATGGTATTGGGAAGAGGTCGAATAGTGCCAGGAAAACCGGTGATGCGGGGGTTCAGCCTGTTGGAGTTGTTGATTGTGCTGGTGATCGTGGGCATCCTAGCTGCGTTCGCTACAGTATCTTATTCACACTATCTTCTCCGAGCATATCGTGCCGATGCCAAAGCGGAATTGACGTCCCTGGCACAGGCTCAGGAGCGCTATCGCTCCGCATCGCAGCCTGTGGCCTATGCTAAGGATTTTGTGGAATTGGGGCGTTTGCCCGCAAGCAGTACGCCGGTGAACCAGTATTCTATATCCGACGGGCGTTATAAAATCGAAATGCCAAGTGCTACTGATAGTGCCTTCAAAATCATTGCCAAGGCTCAGGGAGCGCAAACAAAAGACACAGCCTGCGCGAGCTTTTCAATCGATCAAAGCGGTAGACTAAAAGCATTCAATGCAAACGGCGAAACGTCTTCTGAAATCACCGAGCGATGTTGGTCTCGGTGACGTTTTGGGCCGCGGTTCGACAGGCGCCCGGTTGATGATCCTAGAAGCCTCCGTGGGCGCGGAAAAGACTGATAAGCGAGTGGTGTGTGGTGAACCTAAAAACCTCAGTTGGATCACAAAAGTCCACGCAAGCTCTTGGTGCACCTGGCAAATCAGAAAAACCTCTCATCACCAATAAGGTGACCAC
>JANTGD010000169.1 GCA_024763135.1 Thiotrichales bacterium
GACAACCCGATTTATTGACAGCCCGCTGAGTCGTTACAAATCAAGACTGGATGCATTTACCACATCGGGCATCCACTGGTTTGTTGCAGAACGGTGCTTTCCTAACTTTCGTACTTTTGAAACACCAGGCTGGCATTGGTGCCACCAAAGCCAAAGCTGTTGGACATAACGCGGGTAAGTGTCACGTCGTCGACACGCTCGCGCACAATGGGGGCGCCTTCGGCTTCCGGATCCAGGTGTTCAATATTTGCCGATGCGGCAATAAAGCCTTCCTGCTGCATCAATAGCGCGTAGATGGCCTCCTGTACACCGGCGGCGCCCAGCGAGTGCCCGGACAATGATTTGGTGGATGCGATGGGGGGGATATTGTCACCGAATGCCGTCTGTACGGCTTTGAGTTCCTGGATATCCCCGGCTTTCGTACTGGTGCCATGTGCGTTGATGTAGTCAATGGTTCCTGGCACTGTGGACAGCGCTTGATGCATGCATCGTACAGCCCCCTCTCCCGATGGGGCGACCATATCGTAACCGTCCGAAGTTGCGCCATATCCGACGATTTCTGCATAGATCGGTGCGCCACGGGCGAGCGCATGTTCGAGTTCTTCGACTACCACGACTCCACCACCACCGGCGATGACAAATCCATCGCGATCGGCGTCGTAAGGGCGGGAGGCACGTTCGGGGGTGGCGTTGTATTGGGTGGAAAGCGCGCCCATAGCGTCGAACAGTGAGCTGAGCGTCCAATGGACTTCTTCACCACCCCCAGCAAACACCCGGTCCTGTTTGCCCCATTGAATGAGCTCATACGCATTTCCAATGCAATGCGCGCTGGTTGAGCAAGCGGATGAGATAGAATAGTTAACCCCGCGGATTTTAAATGGGGTCGCCAGACAGGCCGATACCGTACTGGCCATGGTCTGGGTGACGCGATAGGGGCCAACGCGGCGAATGCCTTTTGCACGCAGAATGTCGGCCGCTTCGACCTGGCTGGAAGATGCCGCACCACCCGAGCCTGCAATTATCCCAGTGCGTTCATTGGATACTTCCGTTGGGCTCAGGTCAGCATCTTCAATTGCGCGTTGCATGGCGATGTAGGCATAAGCCGCTGCATTGCCCATAAAACGGAGCTGTTTGCGGTCGATGTGTGCTTTAAAATCAATGTCTGGTACACCTGCCACATGACTGCGCATTCCCATTTCTTGATAGTCTTCCTGAAATGTGATGCCGCTTTTGCCCGTTCGCAGGGATTCGGTAACGCTGGCTTTGTCGTTCCCCAGGCAGGAAACAATGCCCATTCCGGTGATGACTACTCGACGCATAGCTTAGGTCCCCGGTTCTAAAAATTATCTGTAGAGGTAAATAATCCGACTTTCAGGTCTTTTGCGGTGTAGATGTCTCTGCCATCGACGCTCACGGTGGCGTCCGCGATCCCCATCACCAGCTTGCGCTGAATCAGGCGTTTTATATGCAAGTGGTAGGTGACGCAGTGTGCCGTTGGCAGAACCTGACCAAAGAATTTGACTTCACCTGATCCCAGCGCCCGTCCCCTCCCGGGATTTCCCATCCAACCAAGATAAAACCCAACCAATTGCCATAGCGCATCAAGCCCGAGGCAGCCGGGCATGACGGGATCGGATTCAAAGTGGCAGGCAAAGAACCAAAGATCCGGATGAATGTCGAGTTCCGCGATGATTTCACCCTTACCATAGGTTCCGCCTTCCTCAGAAATCCGGGTGATGCGATCCATCATGAGCATATTGGGAAGAGGCAGGCGTGCGTTATTGGGGCCAAACAGCTTACCGTGGCCGCAGTCCAGAAGCTCTTCGCGGGTGAAGGATTCTTGTTTGCTCATGATAGATGGTTGATGTCGAAGGCAAATAAAACGCGCACTCTATTACATTTGTCAATAAAAGACACGTCCCAATTTGACCCCGCAGTGGGATTGCGCGTCGATATTCGATTCGAGCAGCTTTGCGGCTTAGGCCGGCGCAACCGCATTATTCCGTCCCCGAAAGGTCTAAAAACCTGTTCGAGCCTAACTCAGCGCTTTTGTGATGCTGCGTATCAAGGCGCAGTGCGCAGGCAATGGCAGCGTCCTTGGCAAGCACTTGTAACACCGAGGCGCGGCATCAAAGAATCGCCCGAAGGGTGGCCCTGTCAGCATTCCTGAAATAAAGGAGGTGGCCATGACTATGATCAAGCCGAAGGGTGGCCCTGTCAGCATTCCTGGCGTTGTTGAACGCCTTGGAAAGGGAACAACCATTCCCTGCGAAGTGCGCCGACCCAGGAATGCAGACAGGATAACGGATCCCCGTCAGTTTAAACTGGACGATGTACTCGTCTCGGAGGCTCTTAGGGGTTCGGAGTGGTTGCAGGCGTGGGTGGCGGCTGCTTAGCGGCTTCCAATTCCTTGGAAAGCTCGTCGAGCCCTTGATTGAAATTCTCCAGGGCGGCACCCAGGCCTTGAGAGAGCAGTTCCCCAAACTGCCGCCCCAGCTCCTCCGCCTTGCCTTGGCTATTGAGTCGCTCCAGCTCCTGCTTTAACGTGGGCAAGCCTTTTTGCAACCCGCTGAGAAACTCGGTCATCCCGCTACTGATGGCGGCATTGATCTCTTGCCCCACCTCGGCAAGATTGCCGGTCACTGATTTCATCATGAGCTCTATGGAGGCGGCCACCATGGAGTCAACGCTCTGTTGTCCATCCACTTTCCAGGCTTTGTCCTGGCGTATCAAGAAGGTGGTGATGGCGACCCGTGTTTCTTGGCCGTCTACCTTGCCGATTAAAATGGTGGGGACCTCCGCCTTTTTGCCATCAGCGCTTAGGTGGGCAGCACCGGCTTCAACGCCTACCAGATTGCCATCTTTATTGCTGAGCAATTCGGGGTTGCCAAGTGTGTTTGGCGCCAGCAATCTGCGTACAGTTGTACTGTCGTTGTGAATCACTGCCTGCCAAAACTGTTGGGTGGTTTCTTCAGGTGATGCTTGGGGTGCGCAGCCCGCGAAAAGCACGCTGAGGATGAGAGATATGTAAATTGTATAAAGTGCTTTCATAAGCCGGGTTTCCACTGTTGGTCGAACAAATTTTTCGCGGCGAGGGATTAAAGTAATGGCACAAAGCGATTATTTCTAGGGGGTAGGGCGCAGGGTCTGACCGCAGCGCCGACAGATATAGCGGGCCCCCCGGAGCACCCGATGGTGGCGTGTTGCACTCAATTCAACGGTGCCACAGTCGCATTGATAGCTAAAGCGCTGCTGACGACGCACCGGTACATTGTCCAATGGCGTTGTGTGCGTGGCCCGTGGATGGTCGATGCCAAACAAACCCATGATCTCGCGCCACTCGGGGCCGTGCGGTTTGCAGCGGCGATTGGGGTATAACCCGTCCACCACAAAATGAGCCACCTCATGGGGCACCACTTCGTCGAGCCCCTGTTGAGGATAGCGGAGAAACAAGTGAGGATTGTAGCGGATGCGCCGCTGTGTCCCTCTTCGACTGAAGTATCCCCAGGCCGATCCGTGTACATCGAAATAAATTTCCACCTTCGGCAATTTATGGCCGATAGTGTGCTCGGCTTTTACGATCAAGGTACGCGTGTGCTGGGTGATCTGCTGAGTCTGACGGTTGGAGAGTTGCAACTGAGACCTTGTCATGACGATTTAGGGGGTGGGTTTCAATAGGGCTTCGGCGCCGTCGTTCTCAATGAGGACGCCTTGAGGGAGGATCCGTTTCAGGCGCAGCTGCGTATTCTCGAGAATATCGCCTTCTCGGTATTTTTGCATATTGATCAGAGCAAAACTGCGGGATGCGGGCTCGCGCACCACGATGGCATTGATTTCGTAGCCACTGAACGCGTCACGGATGCGCGCATCCCCCATGGGCTGTTGTGCCGGGGACAGTGTATTGTTATCAATTGCCAGGGGTGGGTTGGTTCCTGTGCGAGACGCGGCGGGTTCGGCGGGCTTAGGTGCAGCTCGCGGCGCACTTGGTTTGGACGTCTGCGATGGGGCTACAGAGGCCTCTTGGACCAAGGAAGCCAGCGTCTGGTTCGGAGTGGCATCGGGCGATTGCACCCCGGCCGGTGAAAGGATGGCATGCTGTGACGCGTCCACCGGTGTTGGTTTGTGTTGAGGGGTGTCGACGGAAAGCATAGCGGTATTGTCGTGTAGGGCGTTCTGCGAGGCCGGCGGGACAGATTGAGAGGGGCGCAGCAACAGTGCGAGTACGATGAGATTGAGCGCAGCCAGGGCGATGATCAGCCAGAACAAGCCACGGTATTTTTGCTGGCCCGGTGATTTGACATAGAGAATACCTGTTGGGGCAGTTGCGCCCTGACGGCGTTCTTCTTCGGAGCGTTTGAGTGCATCGAGAATCAAAGACATGGGGCGCTTTTCTGTGGGTTGTGTGTGATCAACGGGGGATGGGCGACCCTTCGGGCGCTTCAGTGATGCTACGCCTCGGTGTTACAGTGCTTGCCAAGGACGCTGCCATTGCCTGCGCACTGCGCCTTGATGCGCAGCATCACAAAAGCGCTGAGTCCGTCATTTTAAGCTAGACGATGTACTATTGCTTTTTTCTCCAGCATCGATTCGGTGGCGCAAGGTGATGGCATCGTCTTACGCGTGGATACTATCAGTCTGGTTCATGGATGGGTACTACGGCTGGGACGCATGGAGCGTGGGCGTCGCTGCGTCGGCCGTCGCACCTTCGAGTGTAATCAGCGTGAGTTCGCCCGCAATGCCATCGGGAATCAGGCCAGCATGACGCTGAAACGCCTGTACCTGCGCTTTTAAGGCCGCATCGTACCTTGTTGCTGCGGAGGTCGCTGTGGTGACCACGGTCTCCGCAGGTACAGCAGCTGCCAATTTGTCGGCGAGCCAGGCGACCGCTGAACCGGTATCACCCGGCACCAGCTTCGATGAGCCGTTGGGAGCGAGCTGCCAGATCATCAAATACCGCCCTCCCCAAAGGTTGGCGAGATCGCCCCGTTGAATTTGCCAACGCTTGGCTCCGGAGACAAGCGTAGCGTAACTGCTATTGAGACTGGTGAGCAGAACCTGCCGGATTATGCCAGGCTGGTTTTCGATTTCCAGGATCGCCGGTAGGTTGAATTGCCCGAGCATGTCGAGTGTACCCTGAGCATAGCGACACTGGAAACCCTGAGTGGGCAGGCGGAGACACCATTGGCGGGGCGCATCCGCTGGGTTGGGCAGGCCCCAAAGTTTCGATAATGGCGATAACGCCCGCTGCAAGGTAGCCTCGCGCAATGCATCTTGTAAGCTGTCTGGATCGAGCAGGGGAATGCTCGCGAATCTGGCTTCCGGTTGCTCTGCATCCGCCGACTCCTGTAAAAGTTTGAGATAGGCGGGCGTGTCCATTGTCAGAGCGGGTGGTGGTGCTGTGATGTCGGACGCGAGTGTGGCGCGCTGCTGTTGCCACCACCAAAAGCCAGCTAAAATTAAGGTAAACAACAGCGCCGCAGGAAGCGCTCGTTTACGGGAATTCGTTGGCGCGGGTGCTTCTTGAAGCCGGGTTGGATTGCTCCCTAGTACCTCCCGTGCGGCGAGGGTGATAAGCGGGGCATCGACATGCTCTTGCTGACGTGCGAACGCCCCCATAAGTGCACGATCACAAATCAGGTTGATCAGCCGCGGATAGCCTTGTGTTTGCTGAAACAGGCGTTTGCAGGCGCGTGGGGTAAAGAGCATCCGTGGCTGGCCTGCTACTGTGAGCCGGTGTCGCACATAGGCTGTAACGTCGTGCTTCGAGAGTGCTTGAAGATGGTAACGGGCGGTGATGCGTTGATCGAGCTGCCGCAGACCTGGGTGGGAGAGCAGTGCCCGCAATTCAGGTTGGCCCACGAGTATCAGCTTCAGGAGCTTTTTCTGCTCGGTTTCTAGGTTGGTCAGGAGGCGGACTAGTTCAAGGGTTTCGAAACTCAGGTTTTGCGCCTCATCGATGACCACAATGGCCTGCTGTCCCTGGGCATGACAAGCAAGCAGGAACGCATTCAAAATGTCGAATAATTGTTTGCGTCCGCTGGAGAAGGGTTGGGTAGGTAGTGCACCTGTCTTCTGAGGCTTGTCAATGGCACCGAATTCCTCACAGATGGCTGTGAGTAATTCCTCCGGGCTCAACATCGGGTTGAAAATGAGCGCAAACAAATTCTCCGCGGGCGCCTGTTCCAATAAGCTGCGGCATAGTAGAGTCTTACCCGTTCCAACCTCGCCACTGAGCACAATAAAGCTGCTGCCTTCATCGGTGCTATAGAGCAAATGGGCAAGCGCCTCCTGATGCTTTTCACTCAAATAGAGGAAGCTGGGATCAGGGGTAATCGTGAACGGTTTGCGCGTGAAAGCGAAAAAATGCTGATACATCCAGGTAGGAACAGGGAGTCCGGGCGATCCTCCATATTAGCAACATTAGCGACCCGAAGTGACAAAGTAACAGCGGCGTAACCCAATTCGGAGTGCTACTATGCGGGTAACGACTCAGCTAACCCTTGAAATGCGCCAGTGCTGCGTTCAAAAATGGTCATTGACAGGTTGTAAACTCACATTTTCACCGTGCTCTGACACATTACAGGGTCAATCTGACCAGTCACTACACATTTGACTACTCGCTGAGTAGTTACCTATGCGGTCACCAAGCCCAACATTGAGGAGGTTTGCGTTATGGTGGAAGCAGATTATCACAGCACACGGCGGGACTATCTTTCGGGTAGCCTCAGTCGTGCCGATCTCGACCCGAATCCTGTCATTCAGTTTGCAAAATGGATGGATCTTGCGCTCAGCTATCCGATTCTTGATGCTACAGCCGCTGCGCTGGCGACGGCTAATCAGCAGGGGCGTCCTTCTGTGCGCATCGTGTTACTCAAACACTTCGACGACTCCGGCTTTACCTGGTATACCGACAAACGCAGCGAGAAGGGCCGGGATCTTGCCGAAAACCCTTGGGCTGAATTGGCCTTTTATTGGCGGGAGCTGGATCGTCAACTGCGCGTGGCCGGCCAGGTAGAGGTGTTACCCGATGCACTCAACGATGCGTACTTTCTGGAGCGCCCGCCGGGCAGTCGATACGCAGCGGCAGCGTCGGTTCAGTCGTCTGTGATCGAGAGCCGGGCGGTGCTCGAAGCGCGTGTGGCCGACTTGCAGGAACGGTTTCCAGAGGAAAATGTGCCGCGGCCGGCCGATTGGGGCGGTTACCGCTTGATACCCGACCGTTTTGAGTTTTGGCAAGGACGAGAATCCCGTTTGCACGATCGATTCCGCTACAGCTCGCGGCCCGATGGTTGGCAAATCGAGCGCTTGAACCCCTAATACATCGTCCAATTTAAAATGACGGACTCAGTTGTCTTGTCTGCATTCCTAGTACTCCAGCAAGCGTGTTCTGATGGATACAGCGAGTCAGAAAGCGGTTAGCCACTAGTACACCGACAAGTTCAAACTGTCTATATCAGCGCAAACCCATGCGTTCAGAACAAGGCATTGTTGCGAAGCCATGGTTGTTCCATGTCGAGCAGCAATAACGCCGTGCTGGACGCGTGGGTTTGCGCCCTTCGGGTGAG
>JANTGD010000170.1 GCA_024763135.1 Thiotrichales bacterium
CAATTAACGCTGGATCGTGCCAGCTGAGAGTTTTTCAACAACCTGTTAAGGAAGCTCTGATCAATACGTAACACGGCATCTTGCGGCGCAACATCGCTCACTTTTGCGTTGCGGTTCTTCGCAATAGCGAGCGATTACCTGCGATCCGCGCCTTGAACTGGACGATTTTTCACAACATTCTGCTCGCGCCAGAATTAATCAGCGCTTTCTTAATATGCCGGACTCAACGCTTTTGTGATGCTGCGCATCAAGGCGCAGCGCGCAGGCAATGGCAGCGTCCTTGGCAAGCACTGCAACACCGGGGCCCGGCAGGCGCCGAGCAATGTAAAACGAAATATAAAGGCTATGACACCTAAGGAACTACTGGATTCGCTAAAACCTCAAGCCGGTCAGCATCTGCGAACCGCCGTAATATTGGGCCTGCTCGCAGGTTGGGTCATTATCCTGCAGGCTTGGTTACTCGCGCGTGTCATCAATGGCGTGATCTTCGATGCACAAACGCTTAGCGATGTATGGCTGCTGTTAGCATTGCTGCTCGGTTTGTTTGCATTGCGCTTTTCCCTGACCTGGGCTTCAGAACGCGTGGCTTTTAAAGCAGCCGCGGATGTGAAACACACGCTGCGCACGCGCTTGTACGGACAAATCACGAAAATCGGTCCTGTCCTACGAGATGATTTAACGGCCGCTACGGTCAGCACGTCATTGCTAGAAGGCATCGAAGCACTGGAAGCTTACTTTTCCCGTTATCTCCCCGCCATGTCTCTGGTGGCATTAATTCCACTTTCCATTGTCGCAGTGATTCTGCCCTTCGACTGGAAATCAGCCTTGATTATGTTGCTGACAGCACCGTTGATTCCAATATTTATGATAATGATTGGTAAAGGCACGGAACGCTTGAATCAGCGGCAATGGAAAAAACTTGCGCTGATGAGTGGTCATTTTCTCGACATGATTCAGGGGCTCACCACGCTGAAATTGTTCAATGCCAGCCGGCGAGAGGCACAAACCGTTGCAGCCATTTCAGACGATTATGGGCGTGAAACCATGGTCGTGCTGCGCGTAGCATTTCTCTCTTCCGCAGTGCTTGAATTTGTTGCTACCGTGAGTATTGCCATGATTGCTGTCACCATTGGCTTTCGACTGCTTTTCGGTCATATGGATTTCCTTTACGGCTTTTACGTACTCTTGCTGGCACCCGAATTCTATCTACCGCTGCGCAGCATGGGCACACACTATCATGCACGCATGGAAGCCATTGGTGCAGCCGAAAATATCGCTTTGGCGTTGGATACGCCCATTGATCCCGCGCGCGAAATCGAATCAGAACACCGCATCCAGGCACCGGTCAAAATCACCGCGCGCGAACTGACTTTTCATTACCCCGGAGCAAGGGTCGCACTTCAGCAGCTCGACTTTGAAATTGCAGCTGGGGAGCGCGTTGCGATCGTGGGCCCCAGTGGCGCAGGGAAAAGCACCTTGGCCAATTTGTTGCTTGGCTTCATCACGCCCCAAGCAGGCGCGTTGTTATTCAATGATACGGATGTCAGGTCCCTGGCGCTCGCCACTCGTCAGGCACTCATTAGTTGGGTCCCGCAGCAACCTCGTTTGTTTATGGGCACCATTGCAGACAATATTCGCTTGGGCAATCCTGCGGCAAGTGACGCCGAGGTGACTGCGGCAGCACAGCAGGCTGCGGCACATGACTTTATTACCCGTTTGAATCAGGGCTATGCCACACCAACGGGTGAGCTGGGTGCTGGGTTATCGGGTGGTGAAATACAGCGTATTGCCTTGGCCCGCGCATTTCTCAAAAATGCCCCCATCCTGTTACTCGACGAAGCAACCGCAAGCCTGGATCCGGAAAGCGAGGCAGCCATTACTCAGGCAATGGAGGCCATCCGCAGAGATACAACGCTGATTGTGATTGCACACCGTCTCACCACGGTCACGCGCATGGATCGAATCCTCGTCATGGACCAGGGGCGTGTGGTACAGGCAGGCACGCACACGGCCTTACTGGCTGAAGCGGGACTGTATCGAACGCTGGTCCAGTCTTACGGTTTTGGAGCGCAATCATGAAAGAAGCCCTCAGACTCATGGGATTGTTCAAACCCGCCTGGCCCTGGGTACTCTTGGGCATTTTCCTGGCATTGATCACCATCCTTGCGAATGTCTCTCTGATGGCGCTGTCCGGCTGGTTTATCGCCGCAATGGCCATTGCCGGAGCGGCTGGGGCGTCGATGAATTATTTCACCCCGGCCGGTGCTATCCGGGGTCTTTCCATTGCACGTACAGCCGGTCGCTACTTTGAACGCTTGGTGACCCATGCCGCTACCTTCCGCATGCTCGCGCGTCTGCGCCACTGGTTCTACCTTAAACTGGAACCGCTGGCGCCCGCGGGCCTGCAAGGCTACCACTCCGGTGATCTGCTCAATCGCATCAGTAGTGATATCGATAAACTTGAAAACCTCTATCTCCGGATTCTCACCCCCTTCACCGTCGCATTTTTAAGCAGTGCCGTGTTTGCCGCGTTTCTTGCATGGCTCAATCCCCTCTACGCCATCATCGTGGTCACCCTATTGGCCATCGCGGGAATTGCCATTCCTCTGCTGGCAGAACGGCTCGGACGTCAACCGGGGGAAGAAATTGCCCAACTGACCCGCAGCTTGCGCACTGTGGTAGTCGACGGCGTTCAGGGTATGGCGGAACTCGAGGTCTACGGACAAACCGAGCAGCAAAAGCACAAGATTGAGCAGTTGAGCCTGCGGCTGCTCGCCTGTCAGCGCAAACTGGCAAACTATGCAGGACTGGTGCAAGCCGCTACGGGACTGTGCGCCAATCTCACCATGTGGCTGCTGCTGCTTGCGGCGATTCCCGAAGTGAACCGCGGCGAACTTCCACCTGCGCAATTGTCGATGCTGGCTCTGTTTGCGCTCGCTGCCTTCGAAAGTATCCTACCGCTCCCACTGGCCATGCAGACCTGGGGGGAAACAAAGACTGCAGCACAGCGTCTGTTTGCCATTGCAGACACGCCCCCGCCCATTGCGGAGCCGGAGGCGCCCAAAGCCATCCCGACAACACTCGACATCCATTTCGATGAGGTTTGGCTCACCTATCCAGGCGCCCAAAACCCGGCGTTAAAGGGCGTTACCCTGGACATTCCGCAAGGGAGCAGCCTGGGTATCGTGGGCGCTACCGGATCGGGAAAATCCTCACTGACAAATCTACTCTTGCGTTTTTATGAGCCAGATCGGGGGCAGGTCATGCTTGGCGGGATTGCGTTGCCGGCATTGCACACAGAAGCGTTACGCGCACAGCTGGCAGTGGTGCCGCAACGCGCACATTTGTTCAATACCAGCATCGAACAGAATCTACTGCTCGCCAATCCCGAAGCCAGTCAAGCACAAATCGAACAAGCCTGTCGGCTTGCCTGCATCCACGATTTTATTATTGCGCAACCCGAGGGCTACCTGACCGAGGTAGGAGAAACCGGTGTAAAAGTATCCGGCGGGCAGGCACGGCGAATTGCAATCGCCCGCGCTTTGCTAAAAAATGCACCAATTCTGATTCTGGATGAACCGGCCGAAGGCCTGGATGCGGCTACCGAGCAAGCGGTCATTGACAATCTGCTGCAAGCGGCCAAAGATAAGACCGTGGTGCTGATTACACACCGCCCGGCAGGTCTCGAGCAGCTCGATCAGATCGTGGTCATGCACCAGGGTAAGATTACCGAGCGCGGCACACATACCCAACTATTGGCCACTGCCCCAATCTATCAGGCTTTGTTCAATCGATTCAGCGAAATACCCAGCACCTTGCCCTCATGATCTATCTGCTGTTGATATTTTTTTGGCTGGTTTTTTTCACACTCCATTCGTTTACCGCATCGCATGGTTTCAAGCAGTGGTTTTTAAATCACTATCCGCGGGTTTTTCCTTATTATCGGCTCATCTATAACGTTGTCTCATTGCTGACGTTGCTGGCCCCTTTGAGCCTTGTATATATCCACCCTGGTCCAATGCTCTGGGAATGGCGAAGCGGAGCTCAGATCGTTGCCAATGCTCTGGCAGGTATTGGTTTGTTGGGTTTTGTGTTGAGTGCCGGCTGTTATGACAATGCCCGCTTTTTAGGCTTCAAACCCAACCACAATCCACGAGTCGATGTTGCAGAGGAACCATTTTCCATCTCCACCTTGCATCGTTTCGTCCGCCACCCATGGTATTTTTTTGGCCTGCTCTTGATCTGGACGCGTGACATGTCGCTCAGCTGGTTCATCACCTGTATTTTAGGCACCTTGTATCTGTATCTCGGATCCCTGCTCGAGGAGCATAAATTGATGATTGAACATGGCGACGCCTACCGCAGATACCGACAGCGCGTCCCCGGACTCTTCCCCCTGCCCTGGCGCTACCTGAGTCGGGCAGAAGCCGACCAGCTCCAACAGCGTTGATGTCTCGCCCGGTACAATTCAGTGCGACGCCCGATTTTACGGCGTACTCGGAGATTATTGATGTTCGCTCACCCGCGGAATATACCGAAGACCATGTGCCTGGCGCGCTCAACTACTATGTGTTGGATAACGAGGAACGTGCCCAGGTCGGGACACTCTACAAACAGGTCGATGCGTTTACTGCCAAAAAAACCGGAGCTTCCCTGGTTGCGGCCAATATCGCGCACTGGATCGCGACGCAGCTCGTTGATCGTCCCCGTGACTACCGCCCCTTGGTCTATTGCTGGCGGGGCGGGCAGCGCTCCATGAGCATGGCCACGGTACTCGCGCAAATTGGTTGGGAAGTAACGGTCATCGAGGGTGGATACAAACGGTACCGGCGTTGGGTGCAAGATGAACTCGCCCAACAGTTTGCCACGCAACCCATGATTATTTTGGCCGGACTGACCGGAACTGCGAAAACTGAGTTATTGCAACGCCTTGAAGACGCAGGAGAACAAGTGCTCGATCTGGAGTCCCTGGCGGTGCACCGGGGTTCTCTACTCGGCGAATTGCCTGACGAGCCGCAGCCTCAGCAAAAGTATTTTGAATCGCTGTTGGCACAACGCGTACAACAATTAGATCAACAGCGCCCACTATGGGTGGAGGCAGAGAGTAATAAGATTGGTAACCTCTATTGCCCCGCCCCCTTGTGGCAACGCATGCGCCAGGCTCCCAGTATTCAGGTTCGTGCGCCTCTTGAGGCACGCGTGGCGTATCTCCTGCATCATTACGAGCGCTTTTTACACGATCCTCAGGCACTCAAAGATAAACTGATCCACCTCAAAGCGCGCCAAGGTCGCGCCGTCATCGACCACTGGTTTAGCTTAATCGATTCGGGTGCCTGGGAAACGCTCGTGGCAGAACTACTGGAGCACCACTATGATCCCAGCTACCGCCGCTCCGGAGAACGTCTGCAACGCGAACGCCTCGACAGTCTCGACCTACACAGCCTGCAACCTGAGGCGCTCGATCAGGCCGTGCAGGCTCTGATTAGAATCGGTAACCCAACTTGACGCTATACGTGGTGTAGTCTCCGGTGCGGTCAAGTTCGAGAACGAGATTGACTCCAAGATTGATATTCACACCCGCGTAGAGTTTACCTTGCTCGATATCTTCCTTGTTCAGATTCGTCACGCCCACGGCTTCGCTGCTGGTAAAAATCCGCCCAATCCCCGCGTATGGGGTCAACATGACAAACCCCTTGGAAATCGAGGCTTCAATCCCCGCGGTCTGCAAGTCCAATTCATCAACACCGGCGAGCTTGCTGTAAGTGCCCCGCAGCGCGACCGCAGGACTGGCGATGCCGCCTTTTAAAAGGGCATAGCGTAATTCTGCACCAAATAACTTTATGTCCGTATCCGGCACACTGGTATAAAAAGCACCAACATCAATACCCAAAGGCAACCCCTTATGCGCATGCAACTTTGGGACCGGGAGTGAAGAAAGCGACCAACCCCCTGCGGAGGCCAAATCGAAAATTGCCTCGTCAATTTCCGTGGTCGTTAATTCCAGCCCAAGATCGAAACCCAGGGTGCCCAAAGGTTCGGCTGGCGTCAGCGCTTTATAACTCGCAGCAGCCCCCAGATTTTCCGTTAGCGTTTTAAATTGTTGTTGCGACAGCAAACGCAGATTATTGAAATTGTTGTCTGCCACCACAGCTGTGGACAAACCCAGCGCGCAAACGCCGAGCATAATTGAGGCAATACGTTTCATGAGTCCGATTCACCTTAGAATAATTCCGAGGCGAAATCATACCCCATTCTCCATGAGGCTGTCGCAAAAAGCCCGCATGCAAAGCACACGCAATGCTGCAATTGGCCTACGCAGCCACTACAGCAGCCTCTCCACAGTTGAGAGGATACCCAATCTGATCAATAATCGAGACACAGGGTTGAGTCGACAGCCGAATCAGTGGCATCGTAACCCTACGTTTGAATAAAATGACTGCGATGAACGTTTATCGATTGATTGTTAATGGACGAGTGCAAGGCGTTTTCTACCGCGCTCATGTCCAACACATGGCACAGGCGCACGGCTTCAAAGGCTATGTGAAAAATCTGCCCGATGGCCGAGTAGAAGCCGTAGTCGAAGCGAACACCGATGAGCAATTGGCCACTTTTAAAAAAATACTGGCAACCGGTTCACCCCAGAGTCGGGTCGACACCATCATCGTCGAGCAACTCGCCACGCCCACATTGCCACATCAGGGATTCACGATAGAATACTGATTGACCCCTTTCAGGAACACTTATGAGCGCACCCATCAGCCAATTTTTTATGCACTATGCCGGCCCTATCGTATTTCTTCACGTACTATCGGCCGTCATCTGGGTGGGTGGCATGATCGCCATCCGTTTCACCGTGCATCCGAGCTTGCAATCAATCGATGAGCCCGCGATCAAACTGGGTAAAACACTTGAAATCGTGGGCAAGCTGTTCAACCTTGTGCTGCCTTTCATCATTATTCTGCTGATCACCGCCATATTGATGATTCTCGGGCTGCAGCTCAAAGCCAGCAACCACTACTGGATTGTCATCCTGAAGGAAGCCATTTGGACCATTATGACTATTAACTTCGCATGGATGTACTGGCGTCGGAGGCGCGCTTGGCGACACTATCAAAATGGCGAACTCACTGCCGCCAAAGCCCTTGTCGCTGCATTCCCCAACCGCCTGCTCCCCCTGAACATGCTACTTGGCGTGATCGCCCTTTATGCTGGCGTAGCCCTGCGTGGATTTACCTAAACGACGATACAACGATAACCTTGATCTGGAGATGGAGAGCCAACCTATCAAACCAAGCGTTGTATCAGGCGCTGACAGGCTGTTGATATGACAGTCTTTTTAAAGCCTTCCTTTGGAGGCGAAGGGTTGGTTGAGCAAAAACTGATCGAGCGATACAAGACCACCCAACATCAGATGTCGCTAATCAGCGATTTTTCAAACATTGAACCTAAAAACCTCAGTTGGATCACAAAAGTCCACGCAAGCTCTTGGTGCACCTGGCAAATCAGAAAAACCTCTCATCACCAATAAGGTGAC
>JANTGD010000171.1 GCA_024763135.1 Thiotrichales bacterium
ACTGAATTAGAGCGTCCCTTCTCCCTCGGGGAGAAGGACAGGATGAGGGAATGCATTCAATCAAAGCATTCACGCTTAAAATCCCCTCACCCCAACCTTCTCCCTGGGGGAGAGGGGACTACGAACTCCGAAACTTGAGTGATAACTTACCGAGTTATACAAGCATTCATTTCGGCCGCCAGTCGCCAAAAGCGCCCGAAGGGTTGCTCTGTCTGCATGCTTGTAGGTACATGCCGCAGGCAATGGTCGCTCCCTTGGCAAGGCAGGCAACGCCGGGTGGGGAGATGACTGAGACTCCTAACCGATTGATTATTGAAGACAGGCCGTGCTGAACACGAGATAGTATGGTGCCGGTTTAATAGCCAAAGGGTTGGGAGCCCGACCAACAACGTAATTTCCTATGACAAATCAATTAAGCAGCTATCACACTTTGCATTGGCTTGCCTTGCTGTTGTTGTTTTTAAACAATACAGCTTGTTCCGCAGAGCAAGGGCCCGCTGACGTGCCCCCATTATTGGATCTTCATGCATCTGCGCTGCAGGCGCAAGCACAAAGACTGCCCATCATGCTCGTTTTCGCGACGACCCACTGCCCTTACTGCCATCAAGTGAGAGAGGATTTTATTCGACCATTGATGCAGCAAGGGGAGCTTAGTCAGCGGGTTATCGTGCGCTGGATTGATGTGGATTTGAATCGATCAATCAAGGACTGGCAGGGAAATCCAACGGATTACCGGCGCTTGGCCGCGCAATATGGCGTGAGTTTTTACCCCACCCTTTTGTTCATCGATGCGCAGGGTAAGGAATTAACGGAGCGATTGATTGGTATTTCGAATGAGGAATTCTATGCGGCGTATTTAGAGAGCCGGATGCAACAAGCGCTTAGCAAACTGCGTCGCTAAGCCATGCTTTTGAGTAGCCGACGCACTTCCGCCACATGCCGACGACTGATTTCCAATAAATCTTCGGTACCGTTTAAGACCAGTTGAAAACGACCCTCGGGGGTTTTATTCATTCCGGTCATCTGCGCTTTTGAGACCAAGGCGTTGCGATGGATTCGCAAAAAGCTTTCCTCAAATTCGCTTTCCAGCGCTTTGAGAGGTTCTTCGATCAATACTTCTCCCTGGGAATGTTTGACGGTGACGTATTTTTGGTCTGCCTGAAAGTAGAAGATTTCCGAGAGGGGAATCAATTCAAGATTCCCGCGAACTCGGGCACAGATATGGGTACGGGATTTCTTTTCTTCTGGGGCAATTTCCGCGAGCTGGGCTTTGTTCAGCTTAGAAGCACGTTTAATGGCATCTTGCAGTTTTTCCTGGCGGATGGGTTTTAATAGATAGGCAATGGCTTGTGCCTCAAATGCTTCCAGCGCGTGCTCCCCAAATGCCGTTGTAAAAATGACTGCGGGAGGTTCTTCCATTTCTGAGAGATGCCGCGCCGCTTCGAGTCCGTCCATGCCAGGCATGCGGATGTCCATCAGTGCAATGTCGGGACGTGTTTGCTCAGCATAGCGTATGGCTTCGAGCCCGTTGGTCGCTTCGGCACATACTTCGTAATCGTGCTGATCACTCAACATGCTCGATAACCGATCCAAAGCCGGTTTTTCATCATCCACAATCATGATCTTCATAGCTTGTACTACCTCACTTCGGTATTCTGAATGAGACGACGTACAAATCGTCCGTGGTTTTGATGTTCAGCTTACCCTGCTCGCCGTAGGCTAGCTGTAATCGCTGCCGGATGTTTTCCTGGGCCATCCGGTTTCCCTTGTGTTTTTGCTGCCCGGTGGCCGGGCTCAGGGGATTGGCTACCTTGACTTCAATCGCATCCTCCAGATTGAGCAGGCTGATTGTAACAGTTCCACCTTCTGTCAGTGGTTCAATCCCATGATACAGCGCGTTTTCCACCAGTGGTTGCATCATCAACGCAGGGACCTTTGTATACAGATCCAGGGTGTCATCAATCTCCCATTCCACCTTCAGGCGCTTGCCCAATCGATGCTTCTCGATACTGAGGTAGGTACGCGTAACGGCGATTTCTTCTTTGAGTGAGAGAACATTCTTTTCCGCCAGCGAGAC
This sequence comes from Thiotrichales bacterium, assembly GCA_024763135.1. GTDB lineage: Bacteria > Pseudomonadota > Gammaproteobacteria > UWMA-0217 > UWMA-0217 > JANTGD01. Next base: position 2,078 of record JANTGD010000171.1, read on the forward strand.
ACGGAACAAATCTGCCAAGTCCTCCACCGCCTGTTCTGCCTGATCCGGGTCACTGCGGGTAAGGCTGGCAATCGTGTTCATACTGTTGAACAGGAAATGCGGCCGGATTCTGGCCTGCAGAGCTTGGATCCTTGCTTTTGCCTCAGCTTCGGTGTTGGCGGCCCACTGATGCTGAACGTAAAAGTACCGCAGTACTAAGCCAGTGACGATGGCACAGATCACAAGATTGCGAATAATAAAACTGCCCGCGAAATCGGGGTTTAACTGCAAATAGAGATATTGGTACTGGATCAGCCACAAGGAAAACAGGGAAAAAACCAAAGTGACCGACATGATGATGCCATAGGCCATCAGGACACTTTGAAGTGTAGTCTTTCGATTGATAGAACTACGAAAGTAACAGAGCACCGCAACAGAGCCCAATGCAACCCATTGAGTAAACAGCGAGATCAGGAGTACCCGGGCCCAGAATTCTCCGCCCGTGACGGTTTGCGCCAGCGCAAGCACCAGCGCCAGAATCTCCGCGCCAATGATGACGAGGATTACATTGCGACCTGAGCAGAAATTCGGTAGAAACCCCGTCGCAGCGGTATCCACTGCGGGTTTGCCGAAGTGCTTGTCTTGTCCTTTGAGTGCTTGTATAAACATCCTGTTCTCCGCAACAGAAATTTAGCCCAAGACCCGCCAGCATCTCAATGCCGGATGGTATACTTCATTCACATTTTATCTTTTCCATTGATGCAATTTATTAACTGGTTCAATGAATAAAGTCAGCAAGCCCTGGGGTGGCCGGTTTACCGAGCCAACAGATGCCTTTGTGGAGGCCTTTACGGCATCGGTTTCTTTTGACCAACGCCTGTACCGCCACGATATAGAAGGATCTAAGGCGCATGCAAGGATGCTTGCCCATGTTGGCGTCATTAGTGTCGACGAATGTGACAAGATTATCATGGGCTTAGACCAAATCCAGGAAGAGATCGAAACAGGCCATTTCAACTGGTCAGTTGCCCTTGAAGATGTGCACATGAATATAGAGGCGCGTTTGACCGAGTTGATTGGCGATACCGGTAAAAAATTGCACACCGGGCGCTCCCGCAATGATCAGGTGGCAACGGATATCCGTCTGTATCTCAGAGAGGAAATCGATACCTTAGGTGCAGAGTTGGTCCGCCTGATGCATGGTTTACTCGATCAGGCAGAGCGGTATGCGGCTACGATTATGCCAGGGTTTACGCACCTGCAGGTGGCCCAACCCATCACATTCGGACATCATCTGTTAGCCTGGTATGAAATGCTCGAGCGAGATCGGCAAAGGCTCATGGAATGCCGGACACGCGTCAATGTGATGCCCTTGGGAAGCGCTGCTCTGGCGGGTACAAGCTATCCCATCGATCGCGCGTATACGGCAGAGCTGTTGGGTTTTGCGGGCCCGACCCAAAATTCACTTGATAGTGTCAGTGATCGGGACTTTGCGATTGAGTTGAATGCAGCCGGTGCTCTTATGATGACTCATTTGTCGCGCATGGCGGAAGAACTTGTGCTTTGGACGACCAGTCAGTTTGCATTTATCAGCCTGCCTGATCGCTACTGCACGGGTTCATCGATTATGCCGCAGAAAAAAAACCCAGATGTACCCGAGCTGGTAAGAGGCAAGACCGGGCGTGTCCACGGTAATCTCATCGCTCTGCTCACTCTGATGAAAAGCCAACCCTTGGCTTATAACAAAGACAACCAAGAGGATAAGGAGCCCTTATTCGATACCGTCGATACATTGAGCGGATCTTTGCGAGCCTTCGCAGACATGATTCCAGCGATTGAGGCCAACGAGCACACGATGTACGCTGCCGCAAAACAAGGGTTTTCTACTGCGACCGATCTAGCGGACTACTTGGTACGCCATGGTCTGCCATTTCGTGATGCCCATGAAGTCGTCGGGCAGGCGGTTCGTTATGCAGCGGACAAACATTGTGATCTTGCCGATTTGAGTCTTACCGAATTGCAGGACTTTTCATACCATATTCAAGAAGATGTATTCGAAGTTCTGACGTTGGAAGGGTCAGTCGCTGCGCGCAATCATATTGGTGGGACTGCACCGCAGCAGGTTCGCGCGCAGATCATCAAAAAGCGCGCAGAATTAGAGGCGCTTTAACCTAAAAAGATTACTTGGGGGGCATGGGTATGAGCGCAGATATCGAATGCAGAATTGAGTGTTCAGATACTTTTTCAATACCGATCATTGCATCAGTTCTTGCAGGTTGTTAAACCCTCATCCTATGAGGGCGAACAAATGATGGTCTTTGGCACACCTTATTACATAGGACGCAAGTCACTACTCAGCGAGGTGTCAAACAATGAAGTCACTGCTTAGAATGGCCCTGGAATACCTCAGATCAAGGCGGAAAATATGAGTTTACAGCTGTAGATGACTATTTTTTACGCAGAGCGGGTGGATTTCAGAAGTTAGCTGAGTCGTAACCTACGCAAAGCCTGTGGATCCAGCGCCTCATCGCGGCTAAAAGCAAGTCTTAGGAGGTATGTATTGTCTGATTTGCGTCGGCGCCAGCTGCTCAAAACGCTGCTTGCGAGCCCTTTCATGCTAACAGGGGCTTGTACGACCCAACCCACACAAAAATCGGCGTCCGTCACCTCCCAGACCCGGTTTCATGTCGTCGTACTGGGTGGCGGGTATGCAGGGGCAACAGCCGCGCGAATGCTGAAATCCCAGGCAGCGGATGTCCAGGTTACCTTGGTTGAATACAACAAAGCCTACGCGACGCCACCGGCAGCCAACTGGGTCTTAGGGGGTATTAAGTCGTTTCCTGCGATATTGCAAACTTATGCGCCCCTGAAAAAGTTGGGTATCCGAGTGGTACACGATTGGGTGACAGCGATCGACATAGCCGCACGTAATTTACGTTTTGGTGATGGCAGTCGTCTGGGTTTCGACCACTTGATTGTTTCGCCGGGCATTCGATATCACTGGACGCAAACGCCTGGACTCAGCGAAGAACAATCTAAACAAGTGCCCCATGCCTGGGATTCAGGCGTGCAAACCCTCATTCTTCAGCAGCAACTTAAAGACTTGCCCAATGGTGGGGTAGTGGCAATGAGCTGCCCCGAAGGACGTTATCGTTGTCCCCAGGCTTTCTATGAGCGCATCAGCCTGATCGGACACTATCTAAAGAAGCACAAACCACGCAGTAAATTGTTCGTTTTCGATCCTCAACCACGCGAGCGGCTACGAGTCGTTTTCGAGCCGCATTGGCGGGCGGCTTTGGGCTGGGGTGCTGCATCGTCCCCGTTGGAAATTGTAACGGGTGCTGATGCCAGGGTGACACGCATTGATGTCGACAAAAAAACCTTGTTTTCCCAAAACGAGGCATTTGCACTGGCCGCCGATGTTATCAACTTTATTCCATCACAAGGCGCTGCCAGCATTGCCTATGCGAGCGGCCTTACCGATGCAAGTGGCTGGTGTCCGGTTCGACCATTGAGCGGAGAGTCCACGCAAATACCCGGTCTCTATATTCTCGGCGATGCAGCTGCCTATGGCCCGTTTGAAAAATCTGCCAGCGCGGCGCGCAGTGAGGCGCAATTGGCTGTATTGGCGCTACTCTCGGCGCTGCGCCAGGACCAATCGGAAGACGCCGGGCCTGCCGAGTTCGTACATCGCTGCGAGAGCTTGGTCGACGAAGACAGTGGCGTTTACTTTGAAAACCGGTTTCAGCGGGGAGATCACAGCTACAGCTTGACAGGGCAGACGCATGCAGTGGAAAGCGCAAAGCATATCGAACATGTATGGCGAACGGTCAATCAGAATACCTGGGGTTGAGTCCAGGAAAACCAGTCGGAGTCCGAGCACTCAATGCAATGGGCAACTCCAAAAATAGGCTCCTTATTAATAAGCGAGGCTTACAGCTAAAAAATGGGCCGTATTTCAATAGCTTGCCTGCTTCTTCGGCGTCCAGACAAATTTCGTAACTACTCAGTGAGTCGTCAATCTACAGCAGTCTGACTGAAGCATTCCAAAAAGTTGAGGATGGCAAGGTGTTACAAGTGGGATGCGGGTGGATCGTGATTTAATTTGAGATACTAAATCCAATACCAATATGGATTGACGGCTCAGCGTTAACCCGCTGTGATTTGGGCCATAAATAGAGTTGTTGGGCTTGGATGACCGGATATTGGTAGCGTGCTTCACCAACGTTGCCTTCCTCAATGCCCTGGATTTTACCTAACACCGTGATACGCCTTTGAGGTGCGAAATCAGCAGTTTCGAGGTAACCGGACCGATAAGCGATGAAACGACCGATAGGTTCTGTAAAAAGCTTAGGGGCCTGATGTCGATCTAGAGGGTAAGCCAGGACAATCAGGCGTGTTTTTTCCGCCAGATTCGTTGCCTCAATGATCAAACCGCCCCAAACGATGGTTTGTCCGACATAGCGCGTTTCATCGGCGGCCACTTGGTGTGGTGTCAGATCGGCCGTATCGGCAGACAGCGGAAACTTTGGACCTGTCGCACAGCCCGTAACTAGCAGAATCAAGAGGCCGATAAGTAATCGCATGACTTTACCACCAAGGATAGCAAGGGCGTCTGAAGTAGGGATCCGAGCAATACCAGGGATCATATGGCCAAGGATCGTAGAAAAAAGGATCTCGACGTAACGGCCTGGTTTCAATTCGGTTTGGCCAGAGATAGTATTGATCGGCATTGACCACGGGAAATGTGTAGGTAAATTCGCCGATTTTTCGGCTTATCGGCGAACTAATTACGCCACGAACAGTGATTTCTCGATTCTTTTTGTATATTGCGGGGTCTAAAAATCCTGGCAGTACTGCGATGAAGCGACCGTCGGTTTGGTCTGTGGCGAGTGGCCGGCCTAGCGAGTTCAGAGGGCGGGAGACGATTTCGAACTCAGTTTTTGTTTTAAGATTCGTGACATGGGCAATGGTGCCGCCCCATCTCACTGGCTTACCAAGATAGTCTCCTGGCTTACTTTTTACATCAGCAACACTGATTTTTGGAAGCACCTGGGGGACAGGTGGCTTTGTGGCCTGGCCCGCGCAGCCACCGAGCATCAGCAGCGCCAAAAAGAGTAATCCTATTTGTACAGGCATATCATTTTCAACATCGTTGAGTGATGGCGATCAAACAGGCGTTCAATCCACGCAATCACTATTCAAACGCACTATGATCACTCAAGGAAGTCCTGATTAATTCTGGTGCGAGCAGATTGTGGTGAGGGGATTTTAAGCATGAATGCTTTGATTAAATCCACTCCCTCGTCCAATCCTTTACCCCGAGGGAGAAGGAACGCTCTAATTCAGTGCGTAATGGTATTTAACGGGCTGTTGAAAAACGCTCAGGTGAGTGCGAGACAAGGCAAAATCTGGAGAAAAAGCGCAGTTTACACGCAGTAAATGAGCATTTTGAGCCACAATTA
>JANTGD010000172.1 GCA_024763135.1 Thiotrichales bacterium
TGGAGAAAAAGCGCAGTTTACACGCAGTAAATGAGCATTTTGAGCCACAATTAACGCTGGATCGTGCCAGCTGAGAGTTTTTCAACAACCTGCTAAACAAGCACACAACCAGTCCAACTATCAGCCAACCAACGAGCGGACTGAATAATGACACCCATTCACGGGGCCCGCATTCATGTGAGATCCCACCCTCCCCACGGACACCCGACGAGTAACGCGACAAGTTTTCAGAGTAGCGCACCAACTTCAGCCATTGCCGCACCAGAAATTAGCAACCCAGACCGTTCAAAAACTGCTTCGACTTCTCAGCGAAATTCTCCAATGCCTTGAAATAGATTGATAATTCTCAATCCCAAAAAATACTGGCATAAATCTGGCATAAGGCGATGTGGCTACAGTGCAGTAGCCCTCAAAGGTTTGTTAAGCGACCAAAGGCGGTCGCAACTTCATAGACAATGGCGTCCACCCACTCTGCGAAACATCGCGGCGTGGCTGGGCGCTTTTTTTTTGGGCCATCAAAAAAATGCTTGAACAAGTCATCGGTAAGCGCAAGGCAAAATCGCTGCAAGAGCACCGTGAGGCTGCACTAGAAGCTCAGTTTGAGCTGGGTTCTAACGCGGGCTTGTGCGGCCTGCGGCATTTTCAACTGCCGCGTCAACAGAGACTTGGCAAAATCACCCCTGACCATAAGATGCGCATTACTGGGCCGCTGATCGCAACAGAGAGCATTTGACTAAACCATGTCCGAAGCAATTGCAATGCCTGCGACACACTCGCAGACAGACCTCACGCCGACCTCAGGGCCTCCACCGATTGTTATTGTCGGGAATGGCCCTGCAGGAATGCGCGCGGCTCGCGAACTGTTGAAGCGTCTGCCCGACCAAGCGATTATCTTGTACGGTGAAGAACGCCATCCCCCCTACAACCGCGTGCGTCTGTCCTCGTGGCTGGCAGGTGAGCTCGATTGGGACGCACTGACTCAACCTCTGTCTTATGGGGATGATGCTCAAGTGAGCGAACGGTTTGGGGTACGCGTCCAACAGATCGATCGCGAGCAGAAATGCATTGTCGATAGTACAGGCGTCGTACAACCGTTCGAAAAATTGTTACTTGCGACGGGCTCCCAACCGCATATCCCGGAACTCCCCGGCCTGGATTTGTCCGGAGTATTTACCTTTCGCAGCCTGGACGATACTAACCGCCTCCTGGCACGGCGCGCGAGTAGCCGACATACCATCGTCATCGGAGGCGGTTTACTGGGACTCGAAGCCGCGCGCGGCATGCAGCGGCACAATACCCGCGTCACTGTTATCGAGCATGCCGACCGGTTACTGCCCCAACAACTCGACCTGGCAGGCTCCGCACAGTTACTCAGCAGCCTGGAGCAACTCGGGATCAAAGTCTTGATTAGTTGTGGCGTGGCGAGCGCACAGGGAAATACCCGCATCGAACGCGTTCAGCTGAGCAATGGGGAGACACTCCCCTGCGACACACTCATTATTGCCACCGGAATCCGCGCCAACCTCACACTTGCCAAACAGGCGGGACTGGCATTCAACCGTGGAATTATTGTCGACGACCGGATGCGTACCTCCGATCCAGATATCTACGCCGTGGGAGAATGTGCAGAGCACCGCGGGCAACTCTATGGTTTTGTCGCACCGGGGTTAGAACAAGCCGGCGTCGCCGTCGCGGATATGGCAGGCGTCGAAACCCACTATCCCGGTTCAATTGCCGCCTCGCGGCTCAAGGTCGTTGGCACCCAAGTGTTCAGCATGGGGCCGATGGGTATCGATGCCGTCCCAGGCGCGGGCACTGAGCAGGTATTTACAGACCTGGACACGGGTGCCTATCGCAAGCTGCTGATCCACCGCAATCGGTTGGCGGGCGCGATCATGATCGGCCCAACGAACGAAATCAATCGCCTGCAATCGGCCATCAGTGAGGCGCAGTGGATCTGGCCCTGGCAACGCTTACGTTTTTCTAAAACAGGTCGGGTATGGCCCGAATCTGACAGCCAATCGGTCGCAAGTTGGCCCGCCGCCGCACTGGTTTGCCAATGCATGAGCGTCGATCGCGGTACGCTGAGCCACTGTATTGCCGCAGGCGCCACCACGCTGGAGGCTGTCTCCCGCACAACCAATGCCGCAACGGTATGCGGTTCCTGTAAACCACTGGTCCAGGAGCTACTAGGCGATACACACAGCGAACCGGTCCCGATGCACCGCAGCTTGTTAGCGCTGGCAGTGGTCAGCCTGATTGCAGCCTTAGCCATGCTGCTCGGCCCCAATCTGCCCTACGCCAGCTCCGTACAACAGACTGTCAGCATCGATATAATCTGGCGCAATCATCTAATCAAACAAATCACCGGATTTAGCATTCTAGGCCTGTTCAGCGTGGCCTTGCTGTTATCCCTGCGCAAGCGGATTCCGCGCCTGCAGACACTGGGGAATTTTGCGACCTGGCGTATGGTGCACATCGTGCTGGGCCTTTTGGTTATTGTCGCGCTCGTCGCACACACCGGCTTACGCCTCGGGCATGGTCTGAATTTTCTTTTGATGCTCAGTTTCACCTTGACGCTGCTTGTGGGTGCTGTCTCCACAGGTGTCATTTCCCTGGAACACCGCGTCAATTCGGCACTCGCAATCAAACTGAGAGCAAACAGCATCCTGCTGCATATTTTGCTCTTCTGGCCTGTACCCGTACTCCTGGGCTGGCACATCTTCAAAACTTACTGGTATTGAGCAACCTTATGTCCAAGCGTTTGACAACAGCTCAATATTGGTGGTTATGGATTGTTGCGAGTCTCGCGCTGACCGGCCTGCTTGCGCATCAATTTTTCTGGCAAGCAGGCAAATCGCTGTTTATGCCCGGCGATTTGACCGATGGGCATCATCAATTTGCAGACAACTGCGAAACCTGCCACACAAAACCGTTCGCCGACGGCAAGCTGTTACAAGAAGCCTGTATCCAATGTCATGGTGACTTGCGCAAAAAACCTTTTGATTCCCATCCTCTGAGCAAATTCAAAGACCCGCGCAATGCAGATCGCTTGGAAACAATCAATGCCCTGGCCTGCGTGACTTGTCACACAGAACACAAGCCGGAAATAACGCTCGCCAATGGCCTGACACAACCTCGCGACGTGTGCTATCACTGTCACGCCGATATCGGCGAAGATCGCCCCTCACATCAGGGCATGGCGTTCACGACCTGCAAAGACTCCGGCTGTCACAACTACCATAATAACCGGGCGCTCTATACAGACTTTTTACTCAAGCACGCTGACGAGCCAAATACCAAAAACAAAGCCGAAGTACCCGCTAAGGAATTTGCCACAGTGCTTGATCAAATTCTGGAATATCCACGCGACCGATACCCGCTGGAACCTTTGAATGGTGGCCAGATCGACGCGCCTGACAAAGTCTCTTTTACCGCTCAAGTCGAGCGTGACTGGCTCACCACCGCACATGCGCAAAAAGGCGTGAATTGCAGCGCCTGTCATCAACCCGTAGACGCCCAGGGACAACAAAGCGCATGGACCGACCATCCCGGTGTCGATGGGTGCGTCGATTGCCACAATCTGGAAGTCGAAAGCTATACCCAAGGCAAACACGGTATGCGTCTGGCGGCCGAATTGCCCCCCATGAACACTGCAGATGCACGCCTACCCATGCAACCCGATGCCCGGCACAAAACCTTAACCTGCACGAGCTGCCACGCCGCGCACCGTTTCGATGTGCACTATGCTGCCGCTGAAGCCTGCCTTCAGTGCCATGCCGATGACCACTCGCTGGCCTATGAAAACACGCCGCATGAACGCCTTTGGCAAGCGGAAATTGCAGGCAAAACACCACCCAATACCGGCGTCTCCTGCGCCACCTGTCATATGCCGCGCGTAGAAGTGGATGTTAACGACTGGATGAGCCGTACACTGGTCACACACAATCAAAATCTCACCCTGTCGCCCAATAGCAAAATGCTCAGGCCTGCATGTCTGCACTGTCATGGCCTGGGATTCAGCATCGATGCACTGGCTGATGAATCACTTATCGACCATAACTTTCAGACCCAACCCAATGTGCATGTAAACAGTATCGAAATGGCCGAAGAAGATCATGCGCGTTACTTAAGGGAAAAGGAGGCCGCAAAATCCCAGTAATTGTTTTTATCCCAACCCCGCCGGAGTTTTCGGCACCCGTGTTCAATCAACCCCAAGTAACAGGTGACACTATGCAAATCACTCTCAATAAAAAATGGCTGGCGCTCGGCGTCGCTGCAGCGCTCACGACCACCGCGACCTTCGTCGTTGCGGTCGAAGACGCGGCTAATAAACCCATGATCGCGCCGAAAACCATGGCCGATGCACTGCATTTGGTAATGGATTCCGACCGAACCGTGTATACCCGAAAAATTGTCAATCGACTGGCGGCCAAGGAAAAAGTGATTACCGCCAGCGAGCACTTCGATGATGAAAAAGCACTCGTACTACCCGCACAAATGTTCCGCTTTGGCGCTGAAATGGTAGCCAAGCGTGCCGAAAAATTACCGGATGTCAATTTCAGCTACTCCCTGCAGTCTTTGTGGCCGGTCAATACTCAGAATGCACCAAAAACCGATGCTGAAAAAGCCGGCTTGAAATTCGTTGCTGAGAATAAAGGCAAAAATTTTTACACCACCGAAGAACTGGGTGGCACGAACTATTTTACCGCCATCTATGCCGATACAGCGGTCGCCCCCGTCTGTGTGTCCTGCCACAATGACCACAAAGATTCCCCACGTCGTGATTTCAAACTTGGCGATGTCATGGGCGGCGTTGTCATTCGTATTCCATTGGAGAGCTAGCCTCATGCGCACACTCCAACTGTCATTGGCCTGGCTGCTCCCCTGGACGTTCGCCGTCCCCGCCGTGGGCCTTGCGGAAAATCCGGCCTATTTACAGCTGGAGGGTGCCAATCTGGCGCAGGGACGCACCATTTGGCTGGGCACATGCGAAGGCTGCCATGGCTATGGCACCGCAGGTGCGCCCATTCCCATGGAAAAAGATGACTGGAAAGACCGCTTGAAAAAGCCTCAAAGCCTGCTCTATCAACATGCCATCGAAGGATTCTACGGCCCCGATGACACTATGATGCCGGCACGAGGTGGCAATACCAAACTGAGCGATGCTGACGTCAAGGCCGCCGTAGATTATATGACAGCCCTGGCAAAGCATTATCAACAATTCAGTGCAAAACCCTAGCACCACATTTTAATTTTTAAAGGAACCCACTTATGTCTTTATCACCTACAACCATTGAAACCGTCAAAGCCACCATTCCCGTGCTCAAAGAACATGGCGTGGCAATCACCTCTCGCATGTACGATGTACTGTTCGACAAATATCCGGAAACCAAAGATTTGTTCAGCAGTGCACCGGAAGAACAGCCAAAAATCTTAGCCGCCGCCGTCGCTGCCTATGCTATGAACATCGATAATCTTGATGCTCTGGGTGACGCGGTCAATAAAATGGCTGGCACTCACGTGCAAACACAGGTAAAACCCGAGCACTACCCCATGGTAGGCGATGCTTTGCTAATCGCCATGCAGGATGTGCTCGGAGATGCGGCCACACCCGCAATACTCGACGCCTGGAAAGAAGCGTATTTTTTCTTGGGTGATGTGCTCATCGCCAAAGAAAAGGAACTCTATGCACAACAATAGGCCCGCTAATCAGCTAATCGCCTCGATGGCTGCTCAGCGTAATCGAACTTAGCGCGATTCCAGGCATTTTCGCGCGAACTAAACAGCAATGCAGCGAGCTGAGTAGTGACCTGTTTTAGGAAGCTCTAGTTAATTCTGGTGCGAGCAGTTTGTGGTGAAAAATCGTCCAGTTCAAGGCGCGGATCGCACGTAATATCCGGCTACTGCGAAGATCCGCTCACAGAAGTGGGCGATTTTACGGCGCAAGATGCTGTGTTACGAATTGATCAGAGCTTCCTTTAACTCAAGTTTCGGAGTTTAAATATCATTACGCACTGAATTAGAGCGTCCCTTCTCCCTCGGGGAGAAGGACAGGATGAGGGAATGCATTCACGCTTAAAATCCCCTCACCCCAACCCTCTCCCTGGGAGAGAGGGCTACGAACTCCGAAACTTGAGCTTTAATATAACGTGGGGCGCATAACGCCCCGCAGATTACTATTCGCCCGGCACCGTAATATGCCGTGTGAATAAGACAACGCATATCATTTGTAACAAAAAACCATCATTGCTACGATACCTTTTAAGGTCATAAAAAAAGCATCGTACACAATGCTCAAACATAAGCACGTGAGCGCCATCGGGGTCGCGCTGTGTTGCTTGGTACTCACCGCTTTCGCACAAGCAGAAACGCCTCAGAGCCCCCGTCAGGAGCAGGCAGAACCCATGTTCTGGCTGCATACCCGCGGTGAGCTCCGCAGCGGATTCATCCAACTTCAACCCAAGCAAGGCCAGGCACTGCGAGCCATGGGCGCCGGTGGCCATATCCATTTATCCACGGCATATTGGCATGGGCTCCGGTTAGCGACAACGCTTTATGCGGTTGAAGATATCGAGCCGGGCGAAACACCCACTGAGCGGTTAAATCCAGATTTTTTCGATGCGCAAGGCAATGGTTTCGTCATCGCCGGAGAGGCATATGTCGCAGCGCAATGGAAGCAGAGTGAATTCAAATTGGGCCGTCAGGCCATCGAAACGCCACATGTCGATGGAGACGATCTGCGTATGCTGCCCAATTTATATCGCGCCTGGACTCTTCATACGACCCTGTCACCGCAGACCACCCTGTCAACCGGTTTGGCTGATCGCATGGCTGGATGGGAGAACAGTGTCGATGCGCGTCGTTTCGTCACCCTCTCCGACGCAATGGGGCTTGCTCACCGCACTCAGGGCGTGTTCTGGCTTGGGGTGCACCATCGCACCTCCCCCTGGGGCACCACCCTGTGGGCGTACCGCTACGACGACGTTGCGCAAGTACTTTATGGAGAGCTTTCCTACACCTTCACCGAAAACCCGGATCGAACCTGGCTCATCGCAGTACAGGCCGACCACGCGCGGGATTTGGGCGCGCAGTTGAGCGGCCCCATCGGCAGCGATAGCCTCGGCGCTTACCTCGAACTGGATCTACAAAAGCCCCAACTGGAAATCAGTCTCGCTTACAACACGAATCACGGCACCGGAGGCGCCTTTACGAGTTTAGGTGGCGGGCCTTTTTTCACCTCGCTAGAAGATCAAACGCTCGACGCCATCGGTGCTCCGGGCGAGGCCTGGATCGTCAGCCTCACACGACCCTGGAATTTTCCCAATCAGAGCAGCCTCAACCTCGGCGTCACCACCGGACAATTTCGCGCCTTCCAGGCCGATTCCTACAAAACCGAGGAGTTAGATCTCTATGCCGAATACCACTGGCACAACGCCCTGCAAATCACAGCAGCATTGGCAGATATAAAAGATCGAGATAATCCCCAAGCAAACA
>JANTGD010000173.1 GCA_024763135.1 Thiotrichales bacterium
TGGTCACCTTATTGGTGATGAGAGGTTTTTCTGATTTGCCTGGTGCACCAAGAGCTTGCGTGGACTTTTGTGATCCAACTGAGGTTTTTAGGTTCAAACACGCCTGATCTGCCACACAGTCATTGATTGCTGCTGCGCTGCACGAACCGCTCGACCGACAGCGAGCTCCCCGGGCCGCGCTGGTCGATAAACCTTCATTGATTTTTTCACACACCTATCCCAATTGCTCCGCCCTCCCGCAAAGCGCAGGAAAACTGTAGACTGCGTACCACCTAAAAATTGGACGCAACATCCTTAAAGACCCAATGAACTGGCTTCGACAGACCCCGACCCTCCCTCTGGCGGTGATTGCCATTGTACTAGCGCTCGCACCGCTGCAACCCGAGCCGCATTTATGGGCAAAGTTGCGTATGTTAGTGGCTGGTGCGCCGCTGCGATGGGTCGATTGGGTGGACATTGCGTTGCACGGCACACCGCTGGCGTTGCTCGTGTACAAATTGACGGTATTACGCGGCGAAAAGGCGCCACAAGACAGTGAGCGTTGAAGCGTACTTTCGCAGTAGCGGCTATTTGCCGGATCCCCTGATCGAAACCAGTACAGGCGAGCCGTTCTCGATTGCGGCGTTGCCGGCGTTTTTACGCACGCTACTGGTGGCCGATGGGACCGTGACCAAAGCATTAGAGGCCTATTTTTGGGAACCGCTCGAAGTGCAGCCGATTTCCCAGTCATACAAGGCGAACCCCCAAGGCTGTAAGGATTTGCTCGATTCCAGCGGGTCTCAGGTGCTCGAGCGTGAGGTCAAACTCATGGGGCGGCTGAGTGGGTGCTGCTTTGCCTGTGCCCGCTCCTATTTGGTATTGGATTATTTACCGGACAGCCTCGTCGAAGGGATAACGGCTGGACGTTTGGGCATTGGTGAGCTGCTGCGTGAGGAAGGTGTGGAAACCTATCGGGAGATTGTGCGGCTCGATTCTTTTCCGCGTGGGGTGCGGAGCGACGAAGTACCCGGCGGGCTGGATGACGATTTGGTGGCAAGGTCTTATCGCATTCGTGTGGGTGGGGTGCCAGCGATACTGGTGACCGAATACTTCCCTCTGGCGCCGTACCGCGAGCGTGTGTAACGTTTTTACGCAAACTCCTTCATTTATGGGATAATCGGCCAACTTTTACAGCGTGGTGAGGTAAATCGTGGACGAACAGCGTAAAAAAGCGCTAGCGGCTGCACTGACCCAGATCGAACGCCAGTTCGGCAAAGGCGCAGTCATGAGAATGGGGGATACCAGTGCGGTTCGGGATGTGCAGGCGATTTCCACCGGTTCTTTGGGGTTGGACATTGCCCTGGGTATCGGCGGCCTGCCAAAAGGGCGGGTGGTGGAAATCTATGGCCCGGAGTCGTCGGGTAAGACGACCCTAACCCTGCAGGTGATCGCGGAATGCCAAAAGCAAGGCGGCACCGCAGCGTTCATCGATGCTGAGCATGCCCTCGATCCGATCTACGCGGGAAAACTCGGTGTCGACGTCGACGAACTGCTGGTTTCTCAGCCGGATACGGGTGAACAAGCGCTCGAGATCGCCGATATGTTGGTCCGCTCCGGGTCGATCGATGTAGTGGTGGTAGATTCGGTGGCGGCGCTGACGCCCAAAGCTGAGATCGAAGGGGATATGGGCGACTCGCATGTGGGCCTGCAGGCGCGCTTGATGTCGCAAGCTCTGCGCAAGCTCACTGCGAATATCAAACGATCCAATACATTGGTCATTTTTATCAACCAGATCCGGATGAAGATCGGCGTGATGTTTGGCTCCCCGGAAACCACCACTGGCGGGAATGCCTTAAAATTCTACTCATCGGTTCGCCTCGATATCCGCCGTATTGGCTCGATTAAAAAAGGCGACGAAGTCGTTGGCAACGAAACCCGGGTCAAGGTGGTGAAAAACAAAATGGCCCCACCATTTCGCCAAACCGAGTTTGAAATCCTCTATGGTGAAGGCATCTCTCGCATGGGGGAGATCATCAGCATGGGCGTTAAAGAAGGGCTCATCGACAAAGCGGGAGCTTGGTACAGCTATCAGGGCGAGCGCATTGGTCAGGGCAAGGAAAATGTGCGCAACTACCTCAAAGAGCACAGTGAAATCGCAGAGGAAGTCGAGGCCGAGCTACGGCGACGCTTACTACCTCAAACGGCGGAGCCTGTCGCGGAGACCGAGGAATAGAGAAGCCACGCAGAAGCTGTCGCGAAGCGGCGATGGCGTTGCTTGCGCGCCGCGAGCATTCACGCAGGGAGCTGGCCCGTAAACTCAAATCCCGGGGCTATACAGACGAGCAGGTGCAGCACGCATTGGCATCGCTCACTGCAGACGGTCTGCAGTCCGATGCGCGCTTTGCCGAAGCATTCGTCCGTCAGCGCATGGCGCAGGGATACGGACCGCGCAAAATTCAGTATGAACTGCAAGAGCGTGGGATTTCCGCAGATCAGATAAGAGGCTGTTTGCCCGATGACGCTGAGACGTGGCTGCACCAGGCTCGAACAATCCACCGAAAACGCTTTGGGCAGCGGGCAGAAACACCCAAGGAATTGGCCAAACAGCAACGTTACCTGCAGGCTCGCGGTTTCGATTTCGATATCATCAAGCGAATACTTTCCAATTAACGTCTATGAAAAGTAGTGCAGAGATCCGCCAGGGCTTCCTGGATTTTTTTGCCGAGCGGGGGCATCAGGTGGTGCCTTCGAGTTCGCTCGTCCCCGCCAATGACCCGACCTTGCTCTTTACCAATGCGGGTATGGTGCAATTCAAGGACGTGTTTCTTGGCCTGGAAGAGCGCCCCTACAAGCGGGCGACCTCGGCGCAACGCTGCGTCCGGGCGGGTGGCAAACATAATGACCTTGAAAATGTGGGCTATACCGCACGGCACCACACCTTCTTCGAAATGCTGGGAAACTTCAGCTTTGGCGATTATTTCAAGCGCGAAGCCATTCGCTATGCCTGGGATTTTTTAACCGGTGCGTGTGGGATCCCCGCAGAGCGTTTGTGGGTCACGGTGTTTGAAGAGGACGATGAAGCCGCAGACATCTGGCTGCAGGAAATCGGCGTCGATCCCCAGCGTTTCAGTCGCATCGGGGCAAAAGATAATTTCTGGTCTATGGGAGATACCGGCCCGTGCGGCCCGTGTACCGAAATCTTCTACGACCACGGCGCATCGGTGCCTGGAGGACCGCCCGGATCGCCGGATGAAGATGGCGACCGCTACATCGAGATTTGGAATCTCGTGTTCATGCAGTACAACCGCGATAAATCGGGGCAGCTTGAGCCTTTGCCTAAGCCGTCAGTGGATACCGGAATGGGGCTGGAACGCCTGGCGGCAGTGCTGCAGGGTGTGCATAGCAACTATGAGATCGACCTGTTTCAAAATCTGATCAAAGCGGCCGCGCAGGTGACAGGAGCGAGCGATCTGGACGATGCCTCGCTCAAAGTCATTGCCGACCATATCCGCTCTTGCAGTTTCTTGATTACCGATGGCGTGTTGCCCAGCAACGAAGGCCGGGGGTATGTACTGCGTCGCATTATTCGCCGCGCGGCGCGTCATGGGCACAAACTGGGGTGCAGCGAACCATTCTTCTACAAGCTGGTGCCTGCGTTGGTGGCTGAGATGGGGGCCGCCTACCCGGAGCTGAAAGATGCCGCTCCGCAAGTGGAACGTGTGCTCCTCCAGGAGGAACAGCGTTTTGCAGAGACCCTGGAAAAAGGTATGGGGCTGCTCAGGCAGGCCATTGAGCAGGCCACAGACCAAATCATCTCCGGAGAGACCGCCTTTCGCCTCTACGATACGTATGGCTTTCCGCTGGATTTAACCGCAGACGTCGCGCGCGAGCATGGTTTAACGGTGGATATGGCTGGGTTTGAGCGGTGCATGGAAGCCCAGCGGGAAAAGGCGCGCTCGGCCAGCCATTTTGAGGCGGAAACCGATGCAGAAGCCATCAGTCGCCTGGGGGTGCATACCGAGTTTTCCGGATACGATCATGTGGAGGATCAAGCGCAGGTCGCTGCACTGCTGGCAGATGAGCAAAGTGTCGACCAATTACAGGCCGGACAGGCGGGTAGCGTCATACTCGAGCGGACGCCTTTTTATGCAGAGTCAGGTGGTCAAGTGGGCGATACTGGGGTGTTGATCGGATCTTCCGGCGCGGAATTTGCAGTGGAGGATACGCGTAAGCAGGGCGATACAATCGTGCATATTGGACACCTGCGCAAGGGGGCGCTCAAAACCGGGGAAACCGTGACCGCGCGCGTCGATGCGCAGCGCCGACAGGCCATCGTATTGAACCACTCGGCTACCCACTTGATGCATGCCGCACTCCGCCAGGTATTAGGTGACCATGTCCAGCAAAAAGGTTCGCTGGTGACCCCCGAGCGCCTGCGTTTCGATTTTTCTCACTACGAACCCATGACCGCGGAACAGATCGCCGCGGTGGAAGAAATCGTCAACCGCGAGATTCGGGCCAACGCGGCCGCGC
Organism: Thiotrichales bacterium; assembly: GCA_024763135.1. Lineage (GTDB taxonomy): Bacteria > Pseudomonadota > Gammaproteobacteria > UWMA-0217 > UWMA-0217 > JANTGD01. The sequence goes on from JANTGD010000173.1 coordinate 4,513, forward strand.
AGATCGACACAATGGCAATCGACCAAGCGATGGAACGCGGCGCCATGGCCCTGTTTGGCGAAAAATATGGCGACGAGGTCCGCGTAGTGAATATTGGATTTTCCACAGAACTCTGTGGGGGGACCCACGTGGCGCGCGCAGGCGACATTGGCTTGTTCAAAATCATTTCCGAAACCGGCGTGGCAGCGGGCGTTCGGCGCATCGAAGCAGTGACTGGGGCGGCCGCATTAGCATGGCTGGCGCAGGAAGAAGCGTTGCTCAATCAAGTGGCCGCGCTGGTAAAAACTGACGTCGGGCATCTGGAGAGCCGCGTTGCGCAGGTCGTGCAACAAAACAAAGCGCTGGAACGTGAGGTCGCGGCCCTCAAGGCAAAATTAGCCAGTCAAGCGGGCAGCGATTTGGCCAGTCAGGCTCAGGAGATCGATGGTATCCAGGTGCTTGCGGCCAAGGTAGAAGGGGCGGATCCTAAATCGCTCCGCGAAATGGTCGATAAGCTCAAAGATAAGCTGAAAAAGGCCGCCGTTGTACTTGCCACGGTGACCGATGCGGGCAAGGTGAGTATTGTGGCGGGCGTGAGCAAAGCCGAAACGAAGCGCCTCAAAGCAGGTGATCTCGTCAATGTAGTCGCTCAGCAGGTCGGCGGACGTGGCGGTGGTCGGCCCGATATGGCGCAGGCCGGCGGCAATGACCCCAGCCAACTCGATGCGGCATTGGCGAGTGTGGCGACATGGGTGAAGAACACGCTTGAGGAGGGCGCGCCGCAATGAGTCTGATCGTACAAAAATACGGCGGTACCTCCGTTGGCACCGTCGAGCGCATCAATGCCGTGGCAGACAAACTGGTCGATTGGCGCCAGCGCGGGAACGATCTGGTTGTTGTCGTCTCCGCCATGAGTGGTGAAACAAATCGCTTGTTGGGGCTCGCAAACGAGATTACCCCCAACCCAACGGGGCGCGAGTTGGATGTGCTGCTCTCTACTGGCGAGCAGGTCACCATTGCGCTGCTGTCGATGGCGTTGGCGCAAAGAGGTGTAAAGGCGCGTTCTTATACCGGCTCGCAGGTACGCATTTTGACGGACAACGCCCACAACAAGGCGCGCATCCGCGAAATCGACGCGGCCCGTGTGCATACCGATCTTGCGGCTGGTTACATCCTCGTGGTAGCAGGATTCCAGGGAGTCGATGAGGCGGGCAACATTACCACCCTGGGGCGGGGAGGGTCGGACACCACGGCGGTTGCGCTGGCCGCCGCATTGAATGCCGATGAATGTCAGATATATACAGACGTCAATGGCGTCTACACCACGGATCCGCGCGTCGTGCCCGAGGCGCGCCGCCTAACCGGCATCACCTATGAGGAAATGCTGGAAATGGCGAGCCTGGGCTCAAAGGTTCTCCAAATCCGCTCGGTGGAGTTCGCGAGTAAATATGAAGTGCCACTACGAGTGCTTTCCAGTTTTGAGGAAGGCGAAGGCACCTTGATCAGCAAAGAGGAGCAGGTAATGGAACGCGCAGTGATTTCAGGCATTGCATTCACCCGTGATGAGGCGCAACTGACCATCACCGGCGTACCCGACGAGCCCGGCGTCGCCTACCGGATACTGGGCCCCATCTCAGACGCCAATATCGAAATCGACATGATCGTACAGAACATTGGCGCCGACGGCACCACCGATTTTACCTTCACCGTCAATCGCAACGATTATGCCAAGGCACTGAAAATACTCGAAGAAACAGCGCAGACGCTGGGCGCCAGAGAAGCCTCGGGAAACGACAAAATCGTCAAGATATCGATCGTGGGAGTGGGTATGCGATCCCATGCGGGTATCGCTAGCAAAATGTTCAGAGCGCTGGCGGAAGAGGGCATCAACATCCTGATGATCTCCACCTCAGAGATAAAAATCTCCGTCGTAGTCGATGAAAAATACCTCGAACTGGGCGTGCGTGCACTGCATTCTGCATTTGGCCTGGAAAGTGAGACTATCTCGGAATAATCAGCGCGGTACCGCGATCTTCCTGTGAGATACAGCGGTTTTGAGCTGAAACCAGCTCGACAAGCTGGCGGATAGAGGTGAGAATCACACATTGTCAGGCACTATAAATAAACAACGCCTGCCATATAAAAAAATAACTTAGGAATCAGGAAAGGAGTGAGTCATGTTAATACTTACACGGCGCGTCGGCGAAACGCTCATGATTGGAGACGATGTTACCATCACGGTTTTGGGCGTTAAAGGCAACCAAGTTCGAATCGGAATCAATGCCCCTAAGGATGTGCCGGTTCACCGTGAAGAGATCTACCTGCGAATCAAAGAAGAAGGTTCCTCAGGCCCTGCAGAGAGCTAGACTTCTTCAGCACTTTACGCCGGCGCATCAGGGTTGTATGCTGTGCGCCCGGTTAGGAGAGGTGGCCGAGAGGCTGAAGGCGCTCCCCTGCTAAGGGAGTATGGGGTTTATAGCTCCATCGAGGGTTCGAATCCCTCCCTCTCCGCCATATTCATCCGCTCCCCAGTCTCAGTTTCCCCCCAGTATTTGTAATCAGCACCGTCGTCAGATACGGGAGGGTTTCGAACCCAATATGCTTGTTGGACGAGCAGCGCCCCGGGTTCTCAATCCCCTTTACACGAGGCTGTTGCGTCTCTGGATAGCCAAGGCACAGCGGTTACTGAGTCATACCAACCTTTGCGAGCCTGTTCAACCATCATCCTAAAAACCTCAGTTGTATCACAAAAGTCCAAGCAAGCTCTTGGTGCGCCTGGCAAATCAGAAAACCCTCTCATCACCAATAAGGTGACCACGAGTTTGTCCGATTCACCATGCACACCAATATCTTACGCGTCTTTTTTGCGCACAACTGAGGTTTTTAGGATCATGCAGCAGTAGAAAAGTGACGCAAAGAAGACTTTGATATTTTCACAGGTTTATTGGATAATGCGCCCCTTCCTGCA
>JANTGD010000174.1 GCA_024763135.1 Thiotrichales bacterium
CGCAAAAAAGACGCGTAAGATATTGGTGTGCATGGTGAATCGGAAAAACTCGTGGTCACCTTATTGGTGATGAGAGGTTTTTCTGATTTGCCAGGTGCACCAAGAGCTTGCGTGGACTTTTGTGATCCAACTGAGGTTTTTAGGTTAACAGGCTGTTGAAAAACTCTCAGGTGAGTGCGAGACAAGGCAAAATCTGGAGATAAAGCGCAGTTTACACGTAGTAAATGAGCATTTTGAGCCACAATTAACGCTGGATCGTGCCAGCTGAGAGTTTTTCAACAACCTTGTTAATTGATTCGTCGAGCTCCCACAAAGTGTTGGCGCCAGTAAATCTCGTCGAGTCGCGAGCGTGTCACGCCGCGGTGTTTGGATGCATGCACAAAGCTGCCGTCACCCAGATACACGCCGACATGATCGGTCTTCCAACCCGTTTTGAAGAACACCAAATCACCACTGCGCAATGCAGCCCGCGAAACTCTATTTCCCTGTTGCCATTGCTTACGCGTCGTTCGCGGCAGCTGCAAACCCAGCACATCTTTGTAGACCCGTTGCACATAAGCGGAACAATCCAACCCAGCCCGGCTTTGGCCGCCATACTGATAAGGCGTGTGCTGCCAGTAGTGATAATGAGACAGCAGGCTTGCCTGAAGAAGAGGGTCATGGCGCGGTATTTCGGGCGTGCTTGCCACGCAGCTCGCTAACAGTGCTGAGAGCCAGACGACCCAGGCACTTCTAAATGCGTTGGTTTTGATCATTTGCTTTGTACCAAACCCCCTATCGGCAGGTGCGCGTCCCAAAGCCTACCAGGCAGTTGTGCTTCGCGCAGTACCGTTATGTGTCCGGTGGCAACAGGTCGGGTTGCCGGGCCTTACGCCGGATCCAGTTGATGGAATGCAGTACCGCCGGTTTTTTCACCAGCCACCGCTCGACACGGTATTTCCCCGGAAAATCGGTCAACGACAGTCCTACCAGCATGGAAAGAACGCCTTGCCCCGGGAGCACTAGCATCAAGATGCCCGCGATGAAAATCACCAGTCCGAGCAGATTCTTCATGGTAATGAGTGAATAATAAACGGCGGGATGCAAATGGCGCAATCGACTCTCATGACGATAGGCGTCAGTGAAATAGTTTTTGGGGATGCGGATGACCAAAAAAGGGATAAATATCAACGATGCCACGAATGTTGTGATCGACAAAAGGGTCAGCAGATAGATTGTATTGGCGTGGTTACTTAAAAAATCGAACATTCCGGTGCCCATTGGGCTTGTCTTATAAATTCATCAAGTTAGGACGGCTAGCGCCCTTTACTCGGTGTCGTACCCCTGGTCGATGAAACAATGATGAGCTACACGGCGCGCCTTGATCCAATGCAGGCCGGGTTCCGCTGAACATGATCTATTTGAATTACCGGGTGAAACGAGCAGTCTGGCTGCGGTCATTCAGTTCGATCAGCGGTTCCGCATGAGTTGCCGAGGTTTCACTGCAATTAGTGGGGTTGAGAAACCCTACATTAACACAATACCCGGTAGTTTTTGTGTTTTCCGTGCTGATGTAAAGAGAATTAAAAGAATTTCTTTAAAGAAAATATAAAGCATGCGTGATTTATCTACGAAAACTTTTCGGTTCCAAAAAATAAATAGTATTGCTCTTTGAAGTATTTGAATTTTAGAGAATTAATAGATAACCAATTTACTAAGGATTAAAATGAAACGTGATTGAATTACTGAGGATTAAAGCAAACAATCGGTAATGTTCGCCGCAAATGGACTTCGGCCCAGAATAATACACTAACCAACTTGTGTTATTACGGGCTGTAAACCTGAGGTGTCAAACACCAGGTTTTATCAAGAGGACGATTTAAAAATAATTGTAACGACTCAGCGTGTTTAGATTTTGGTACCTATCAAGGCCATTTCGCACGGAGGATGTGAGCATATAGTCAATATGTGACCATTCGAGTACGAAAATAACGCCGAGATGGGGCAAAAGATGAATTCGCTGAGTCGTTACAAATAATTATTACTATAACAAAGGAGCATCTTATGACCTCATTAAAATCAACGAGCCGAGTGGTACTTGCTGGTTTATTGGCTGCAGCAACATTAAATACCTATGCGGCAACTCAGGGAGAACTCGGCGCGACTTCGACAGGCGTGCTTAATATCAGTGTTGGCATTGGTGATAGCGTGCGGATCTCCAATCTGCAGGATATCAGTGGGACTTTCGATGGCACGAATGACATTGTGGGATCGTCTGCAGCTTGCGTCTATCGCAATGGTACAGGTAATTATAATCTGAGTGCGACCGGGAGCGGCACCGGGGGTGCATTCGAGCTAACCGATGGAACGAACACGGTCCCATTTTCGGTGTCGTTCAATGACGGCAATGGCGCCCAAGCGCTCACGACCGGTGTGCAACTCACCGGATTGAGCGGTGCAGACATTATGTCTCCTTCCTGTGCCAATACTGGGGATAATGGCACGATTGAGGTGACAATTACCGCAGCAGATCTTTCCGCCGTTCCAGGTGCCACTTACTCAGGCGCTTTGACACTTTTGGTGGCGCCGGAGTAGTTCATGGACAGCCAGAAAAGCGAGACATGATGCGTTGATGGCAATCGGGAGCACGGAAAACCCGAATGTACCCGATGGGTCGTGTACGCGCACCGTTGCAGAATCCAGGGCGCACAGGGAAGTGCCCACTAAGACAGGCATGGCTTTAACAACACATGCCTTAGTTTTCAGAGCAGCGGCAGACAATAAAATACATGGAGCCTGTTAGACCAGCCTTGAGCTGGTTTTTTTTTAAGGAAGCACTGATTCATTCTGGCGCGAGCAGATTGTGGTGAAAAATCGTCCAGTTCAAGGCGCGGATGGCAGGTAATAGCTGGCTATTGCGACAATCCGCAACGCAGAAGTGGGCGATTTTGCGCCGCAAGATGCCGTGTTAAGAATTGATCAGAGCTTCCTTTAGTCGTTGCGGGATTATTGGCAGGTCAGGGGCTGGTCGAGCACCGTGATGGTATCTGTTAGATCGAGAGTGGATAAGTCGATTCTGCAATGCGGGGTTAATTCCGCAGTGGTCAGTTCCAGCGTAGTCTCGTCCACAATCTCGGTCTGTAACCAACCTTGTGCGTCGGTTGTTGTGAATTCCTGGGCGTTACTGACCTGCGCATTGCGCAAGGGAGTACCGTTGGCATCAATAATTTGGGCAATCAGTACGCGCTCGGGTGCCGCGTGCCAGGTTAGAACAGTGAGATTACCAGGAAAAATCGTAATCCGTTTGGGCTTGGTTGCATAATTTAGCAGGCTGTCTCCTAACGCTTCGATACTCACTGCATAACGCTGATAAGGTTTCAGCGCGATAAGCCTTGGCTGCGAGCGCGTGACGATCCCCGCAGGCTGTTTATCGATCAATACTTGGAAAGATGCATCGGTTTCACCTTCGATGCGTACCAGTGCCGCGGCGTCACTGTAACGTATGGGGGCAATGCTAGCCGTTTGTAAATTTGAGACGTAAGCGCTATGCAAATTCCCAGCATAATTTAACCCACCGAATAGCGAATCATTGGTGTATTGCAGTTCGACTTCTCCATCATACCAGGGTGCTGTTAACACCCCGTGGCCACGGAGAGCCTGCGCGTCTGGATTGGATTGGAGGCTCAGGCTGGGAGTAATGCTGTGTTGGCCAAGATCGATTGCTTGGTGGGCGTAACGCATACTTGTGTCGATACGCATTTGTTCCGCCGCTACGCTCTCACTCAGTTGTTGGCCCAGGGTCAGGTTACCGGCAGGTCTTACATTGACCCATTCGATGCCCAGGCGGATGAGTTTATCTTCATTGGTGACGGATAGCGCCGTGTTCCAACGCAAATGCCAGCGACCGGACAACTGCAGCGGTCTGCGATAACTAAAGTCAAACTGCCATCCTGGCTGCACCTCCAAAGAACTTCGTCTACTCGCCTGGAAAAGAGCCTGGCCTTTGAATAGGCGCGTGGCGGTAGTTAGCGTTGTACGCCTATCATGTCGGAGTATAGTGCTGTATAGATCGACATCACTTTGCTGCTGTTCGGGATGTGACTCAAAATGATGTAACGAGCTAGTCGCATAGGCCCCTTGATGACGAATGCCCGCCTGCCAGGCGTGATAGTGTTCAGCGGCGGCTGCGCCAAGTTGCGCCGTCAGGCCTGGTGCCTGCCAATACCAACTCGTTTGTAATGCAGTGGTGGTATCCGAACCGTCCAATAGGCCGACCATTCCGCCAAGATGTCGATTCACACGAAAACGAGTGCCTGCCTGTAATAGTGTCGCGCCGGCACTTAGGCCATCCTGAAGTATATTTTCGTGATCGAGTAAGCTGCCGGATTCAAAAAAATACAGCGGCTTACCTTTGGGCGCTAACAGGCTGGTGCGGCTAAAATAGTGTGCTTCAGTACGTTCTTCCTGCGTATTACGTATTTTTACCTGGATTTCGTAAGCGCCGTCGGGTAGGTGAGTCGTGTCCAAACGTTGTTGACCACCTGGGTAGAACCGGGAATCTAAAAGACGACCCTGACGAAAAATATCCACGCGGCTGTGTTCGCGTAAAAAAATCACGATAGGGTTACCGCTGTTGAGTTTGCCATTAGCTTCTCGCGCCAGTGATCGCGCGATTTTGATACCAAACAAATCCTGCGTATTAATAAAAGTACCGGCCATGGTCGTGCTATCGAACACGCCCAACTCGGCACGCCAGTAACGCGCATCATATTGGCCGCTTAACTGTGTTAACGCGGGTGGCGCCTGGTTGGACAGATTAAAACGGGCGTGCAGTCGCGTGGTCCCTTGCGATAGCGATAGATTGGAAAGCAGATCTAGCCGGTCACTGGGGCGGGCGCCTCCCGATAATGCAAGATTTATTTCATGGATGATTGCAAGTTCATGACTGCTAGGGCTCAGTAATGTCGTAGCAGGTAGATTAATTGCCTCGAGCAGTGCGGGGTTTACAAAAAGTTCCACCTTGAAATCGTCTGGGTAAAATATGATACCTACCGTATCCGTAATCAGTGTGGGGCAGGTTCGCTGTAGGGTACGCTCGCACTGCAGCTCTGAATGGGTGCTCAAAGGAACAGACAATGCTCCCAGTACCGCTGCGCGATCGGTGAGTCCAGGCAGCAGGGCGACGATTATTTCTGGCGCCATAAACGTCAGAGCTTGCTCATCGTATTCCGCCATGACGCTGGTAAGCATGCGGCCTGCAAAGTAGACATCAATTTGATTGCTAGTATGTTTGGATAAGTCTTCAAAGCCGGGTGGCGGAGCATCGCTCAGGGTAAAAATGGGCGTATTTTCCGGAGAGGTAATCCCAGCGTGCAGTAGAGTATGCGAAAGATAAAACAGCCAGAATAATGCAACTTTCAAGCTATATTTGGCAGGGTTGAATAAAACGCACATGGCAGCTGACGGCGAGACTAAGTTGTTAGCTCGTTTGAGGGCTTTCTGAAGATTTTGCATGGGCGTCTTATGCCAGGTTTCTGCATCACTAAGACAATCCAAAATATCTTCGACCACACCGTGTGATACGGTGTGCATGCATCTTTATTCAGAAAACTTTTATGCTGTGCTTTGTGCCTATCCCTACTTGGTAAATTACGGGTCCGTTACCAGGTAGTGTCTGTGCCCAACGGTTGCCAGGATACAGGCGTTTGTCTGTAAGAGATGTGCATTGCTTAGCCGGAGCATCTTCATGAGGGCATTGTTTTCCCTGCCGAAGATAGATATCTGTATTTCCCTGATTACGGATAATAAGACTACCGTTTTTACGCTCACTCACGATTTTCGGTGTCGGTCGGTTTGGCTGTGCAAGTACCAGGACTTCATAGCCGATTAATAATTTTACGCCTGTCTGATTCCCCTGAACGGTACCTGTTACCGGCTTAAATACTACGCGGTAAACACCTTCTTGTTCGCGTTTTGGGAACAAATCTACGAAGCGAACACGTTTACTGGCACCTGGGGGAATAGCAAGTTTGTTGGGCGAAACCAATAAGCCGGCAATTTTGGGATTGCGGATCGCGACGCGTTTTTGTTGCGGGGTACCCGGTGCCTCAATCTGATAGGGTATGACCTGTACATAAAGTGTACGTTTGCTTGGATTACTTACTGTGACATCTTTTCGCTTTGGGTCGCCAGAGGAAAAATGAATAATCGCATTGTCTAAAACCATATCTGCGTGCAGGGGATTTGCGACGGCCAGCGCGAATAGTGCCAATACTAAAGTCAGAAGGAATCGCATGAAGCAGTTTATGCCTAAACATGGAAAGGATTTCGAGCAAGAAAACAGTTCATCGGTTGGGGCGGCACGGTGACTGGTTTGGACCCCAAGTTTTCCAGTCCATCGGGTTGTGATGCGTTGCAGATCCATGAGCATTGCTCTCCATCCACTACATTATGTAGAGTTTGAATAAAAAAAAGAATTCATTGGTTATTGAAACAGTCTCAGGCGTTTCTGTCCTGTAGTAACAATCGGGTCAAAATGTTTGGTATACGTACACTGCGTTTTTTCGATATTAATAGTTGCGGTTAAATCATCGTTTGATTGGCCGCACCTTAATGACTCAGCAATAGAAATTATGTAACGGCTCAGTGTATTCATCTTATGCCCCATCTCGGAGTTATTTTCGTACTCGAATTGATCAGAGCTTCCTTAAACTATAAGCTCACATTCTTCGTGCGAAAATGCCTTGATAGGTACCAAAATCTAAACACGCTGAGTCGTTACAAAGTTATTAACTACCGCATCAGAAAAAATACAATCACTCACCAATGCACAATGGCAGCGCGATCGTTGCATTAATGGGGCTACACTCACAAGCGCATGACGGTTTTAGTGTGGATTTATTAACGTAATTGATTGGTTTTTCGAATAAATTCTGCAAATTGTGCAGAGATAATACTGTTGCGTACGTATGTTTAATCTGAGGGTGTCGAAATTATCATGAGGCGTGTATGAGCGGGAGCAACACCGCCAATGGGTTAGGCAGTAGTTTTGTCAACGGTTCGTAAAAAGGGGGAGCGTGTCAGCGTAGCGATATGCGGAGCGTTCACAAAAGGTTCTAATTACTCAGTGAGGGTTCAAAAATGTAGCGACTGCTTAGAGTGGCCCTGAAATGTACCCGTTCCGTGTAAAGAAATGGTCATTGACACTTGTAAACCCAGATTTTCTGCCTTGATCTGACGTATTTCAGGGGTTAATAGCTGAGTAGTTCAACCTAAAAACCTCAGTTGGATCACAAAAGTCCATGCAAGCTCTTGGTGCACCTGGCAAATCAGAAAAACCTCTCATCACCAATAAGGTGACCACGA
>JANTGD010000175.1 GCA_024763135.1 Thiotrichales bacterium
GACCTAACCGTTTGTTGGACAAGCCCTGGAGTGACTCTTTTATAAGAAAATATCTTTTTTGGAATTCAGCCGGATTGCTGGGGTGTTTTTAGAATCCTGCCGCGATTCATTACCATCGCGGCAAAGCGGTGCTGTGAATGGCGTTTTTCACTTATTTCCCCCGGATTGAAGCCGAACGCCGTCCTCAGCAGCGTTACTGACAACAATTTTTCAACAAAGGTGTTTGGGTTTACATCATCAATCATGATCTCCTGTCATTTATGTAGGTAACCCCACCTGCGTCTTAAAGACCGGTTCCAGTCTGGTTTTGATGATGTTCATCGTGCCACCACAACAAGGACAGCGCATCGGTGGCCGTTTCTTGATCAGCGCTAATGCTTTGCCGGGAACAATCCTGAGTAACCACTGAAGCAATTGAATCAGCCTTTTGCTGTTGGGATGTAAAAGGCCAAACTGGCGTGCACGTCGAAACCCTCGGGGTAAAACATGACGCAGAACCAGCCACAGGAATTGGGCGCCTGAAACAGTTCGCTACTTAAACTGCCTGGTTTTACTGTCTCGATAGCGAAACGTGACTTTGCCATTGTTGCAGGCAACAATGTCCTTTTCCTGAATCACGCCCCGGTAAAGATAACGGCCCAGATATACCAACGCTTTTTCACCGCTCCCGACGGATTTGCAATCCACAACCCATTTCTCAGGATAGCTTACGGGCAGAATAAGATCGGCCTTGCGGATACCTTTGAGCATTTTGGCTCGAAAGACCTTGGCCAGTGCCTTGTGGTTGAACAAGTAGCTTTTTTTACCGCTGGTTTTTGCTTTGGTACGCCAGAGTCTGTTGACCGCATCAATCGCAGCCGCGGGCACCACCAGATGCACATGCGGATGAAACGCAAGCTGCCTTGAATGGGTATGCAATACGGCAATCGCACCCGGGGTGCCTTGAAGCTGCTTATCGTTTTGGGCAAACGTTCGAACGGTTTCACAGGCACAGCGGATAATCAGGTCATAGAGTGTACGTTGATGCTGCCATACCAGTGACCTAAGCTCGGCAGGCAGGGTGAAGGTCAGTAAAAAATACTCGGCAGGCACTTGTTTTTGGAGCTGACGCGCCAACCATTGCTGGCTTTCATGGTTTTGACAATGGGGGCAGTGGCGATGCCCGCAGGAATGCGGCACATAAATCTGGTGATTACACTCAGCGCAACCCACCAACATCTGGGGGCTGGCCGATGTACGGCAGTACTTCATGGCGCCCAGCGCCTTGAAGTGAGAAGGTAATAGCTTGCGCTTATATTGTGCCAGAAAGTCGTCTTCAAATTGCTCGATGATCGATGAGAGTAAAATCATTTGACCCCCCTCCAATCCATATCAAAGCCACTCATCAGATCATTGATCAGCTGCTGAGCATTGCTATCTGTTTGGGAGGTCAGTTGGGTGTACTTTGTGGTGGTTAAAATGCTGCGGTGACCGAGGATCTTCTGTACCTCAAGCAAATCCACACCGGCTTCGATCAGATGGGTTGCATAGCTGTGGCGTAGAGAATGTGGGGTAATCTTTTTTTTACCCCGCACTGGGCAACGACCTTTCGAAGGGTGGTTTGAACCCCACCACGATCCAACGGTGTCGTGGCAGAGCCGCTACCGCTTAAACCCCCTTTGCGATTGGGGAACAGCAGCACCGGATTGCGGTGTACTGACCAGAATCTACGCAAGACTTCAAGGGTTGCGTCAGGTAATGGAACCAGACGATCCTTGTTACCCTTGGCATCTCGGATATGAACCCGATGACGCTCTGCATCGAGATCACCGACCTCAAGGCGCAATCCCTCACCCAGCCTCAAACCCAGGCTATAGACCGTAAAGTAGAACACTTTATAACTGAGTATGCGGGTGGTTTTAAACAGATGGATCGCTTCTTCAACCGTCACAATGTCTGGTAGCCGAACTGCTTTGGGTGGCTTGATCAGATCGAGGTGACACCAGGGTTTATGCAGTACATGTTGGTAGAAGAATTTAAGCCCATACAGATCGAGTTTCACCGTGCTCCAGGAATGGGTGTTGAGCAAAGTGGAAAAATACTCAAGCAACTGTTCTTCGGTGAGATCCCGAATCTGGTAATCAAACCAGTCCCCTATATACCGGATGGCACGCGCATAGGCCCCGATCGTCTTGGGTTGAAGCCCCTTGAGTTGGAGATGTTTCAGGTGAGTCTGGTAATCTTTGTTGAATGTTGCGTCAGATGATGTTGTCATGAGCTGTAACCTCGTTATTCACGGCTTGAATATTCCCTCCTGCTGGAGGGTTGAGGTTACATATTAGTCTTCATCAAGGGCCGCGGCTTGTTTCTCCGCGATAGCGGGTTCGTCCAACAAGCAAGTCAACCGGACCGCGGCACCAGGGTGCCGCTTCGTTAATGCTGGGGCGCGGCCCGGTTACTTAAAACGTTATGCAATGAAACGGCTTAGCGAGGAGCGTAGTTAGTGGTTAAAGACACAATTGAAATACTCGATTCCATAGCATCAAGATCGGTGCCCGAAATATTTTTGGTCTTGGGCGTTATTGCAATTGCATTTTCTGGCGTTGAGATATTGGAAAAGAACGAGGCGATGAAAATGAATGTAATGCGGCTTTTGCTAGGGCTGGGAGTACTTCTTGTTATCGTGGCGGTTGTAGTAACTGTATATCCTAAGTTGAACCCTGAAGATCCAGATCAGCCAAGCACAAGCAGAACATATGTTCGCTTCCACCCTGTAGCTGTCACTATTGCCGATGGATGGTTACAAATAACAATGAGCCAGGAAACCTACGGTCAAGGTGCATCCAATCCTTGCAATAACTCTCGGGTAGTAATGCTAGATGATCATAAATATTCTTCACATTACTTGGATCTTGCCCAGCAAGCATTGATTAGCAACAAGCGCTTAGCCGTTGGAATGAGTGGTCGTTGTAGGACAGAACACAACTGGAATGAAATACAAACGTTAATTCTGGTAGAGAATTAATGCATAACAAGGCAAATTCACTCGGACGTCAAAAAGCGCCGCTGCGCTCTGCTTTTTTGCCTCCGGTGATTTGCGGCGTTGAACAAATCCGCTATCGCGGAGGCTGCGGGAATCTATAATAGGGAAGAAAAATAACAACGAATAGAATAAAATAACATGATAAAAAGATCAAAAAAATTTCTACAAACCCTGTTCACACAGCACTTTGACGACTACAAAAAACGACATAAACAACCACGAAAAAACATCAAGGCCGCCGAAGCAATCATGAACTGCCGAACCGCAGAAAATGGCTCCACCCGCTACCATTGCCCCAATGACGGTGAACACATTGACATCCCGCATGCCTGCAAACATCGGAGCTGCCCGCTATGTGCCGCAAAAAGCATCAAACAGTGGGTAGACAAACAAAAACAACGACTACTCCGCTGTGAACACTACCACCTGGTATTCACACTGCCCCACGAATACCTCGGACTCTGGCAATACAACCGGGCCTGGTTCATCAAAACACAGTTCGATGTCTGCCGCGAAGTCTTAATGGAAATGCTCGCTGACGAAAAACACCTTGGCGCCAAACCCGGCATCATCATGGCGTTCCACAGCTGGGGCAGGAAACTCAACCTGCACCCGCATATCCATGCCCTGGTCACCGCGGGCGGACTGACTGACGCCGGACAATGGAAACCTGTTGAAAACGACTTCCTGCTACCGGTTCGCGCCGTCAAAGCCTACTACCGGGGTAAATTTCAGGATCGCATCAAAAACGCACTCCAAGCAAAGGTGTTGACACTCCCACCAGATGCAACCGAAGCCAGCGTTCAACGGCAGATCAAACAGCTCTACAAAAAACAGTGGAATGTACGAATTCAGGAAAAATACAGCCACGGCAAAGGCGTCCTGCTCTACCTGTCGCGCTACCTCAAAGGCGGCCCACTCAAAGCCCAACAGATCCAGCGCATGGACGACCAGCACATCCGCTTCAGCTACAAAGACCATCGCAAAAAACAACAACAAAGTCTGAGCCTGAGCATCGACGAATTCATGCGTCGACTCCTGATGCACATCCCCGAGCCCAGGATACACACTCTGCGCCATTACGGGCTCTATGCATCACAAGCGATCGCATCCAGAGAAACCTGCCAGAAACAACTGACCTCGTCACCGCTTCAAACCCTGGAGACAGACGATAAGACATTGAAAGAAAGTACTTTTCAGGTACTTTGCAAACACTGTGGAAGCCTCATGGTGGCCGGAGCATCGAGCTACAGAAAACAAAAATATGAAAATTCCTATAATAAGGAAAAGCCCGGTTGGATTGACAGCATAATGACCCGGCCGGAAGATAGATTCGTTCAACAAGGCGTTCAAGCGTCGCCTCACGATCATCGAGTCCCCAACTTCGGTACTTCGTAGTGATAATCGGGGGCAGTTTTTTTTGCGGTGGGGACGACGCTTAACTTAGCGTTGGGCATGAAATGCACCATGGAATTTTCAAATGGAGAAGCTCTAAATGAAGGTTGAGGATCTTAAATCAACAGGAATTCCCTCTGAGCTGGTAGATCAACTACTGGCAAATGGAATCTCTATTCTTACTTCAACACAAGAGTCTGCTATTAATGCTGGGTTGCTAACCGGTAACAGTCTTCTCATATCAGCGCCTACATCCTCTGGCAAGACTACAATTGCAGAACTTGCTGCAATATCGGCTGCACAGAGTGGAAAGAAAACAGTCTATTTGGTAACGCACAAAGCGTTGGCAGAAGAAAAATATAGGTATTTTAAGAATGCCTATGATTCAGAGCCAAATGCTTGGTTTGATGTTTCGATATCCACTGGAGACCGGCATGAAGGAACATGGATTACCGGGATATGTATTGCAACTTATGAGAAATTCCTTTCTTTAATAGCGACGAGAGCAATTGATGGATTTGAGAATCTTGTTGTTGTTGCAGATGAAATTCAGACGGTAGGTGATAAGACGCGAGGAGCGGATATTGAACTTCTATGCACTATTATGTTGCATGCAAAACCGTTCCAAATGATCGGGTTGACGGCCACTATGCCAAATGCAGCCGAACTTGCGTCCTGGTTAGGATCAACGGTATGTGAGGTCACTACACGCGACGTACCGTTGTGCCAAGAAATATGGAGAGGCGGTCGAGTAACACGCTCTTTTGCCGGAGATGGTGAGGTATTTGTAGATGAAGAGCGACGCGTACCCACGAATTCCGACTCTTTGAGCGTTGCAATGGAACTGGTAAGAGAGAACAAACATCCGGTTCTTGTATTCTGCATGACAAAGAGAAAAGCCGAAGAACTCGCGGAATCCTGCGCCGGTGACAATCATGGGCGTGTAGGGCTTTCAGATTTAGGCCGGCAATTAGACTTCTTCAGCGAACCGACATCACTCGGCCAACAACTTCGCAATGTAACGGAAGCCAGAATCGCGTTTCACACAGCAGATTTGAGCTATTCCGAACGCGCCGTCGTTGAACAAGGAATTCGCGAGGGAAAGATAGATATCGTTTTTGCTACGCCCACACTTGCGGCTGGGGTTAACCTGCCGATAAGGTCTGTTGTCTTCGATTCCTTTTCTCGCCCCTGGGTTGATCCTCCTTGGATTTCTCAAGGAGAATTCACAAATATGGCGGGGCGTGCTGGTAGATTAGGTTACCATGAACAAGGTGACGCGATTTTACTTCCGACAAACCAGATTGAATACCAGGTCGCCCATAAATACATTTCAGATTTGCCTGAAAAAGTAACATCGGCTCTCTTCAAAAGTAGTATTCGCAGGCCTGTCTTGGTATTGATCGCTAGCGGGATTTGTAACAGTAGCGATTCACTTCTTGCTTTTTTTCAGCGTTCGCTATGGTTTGCACAGACCGAAGACGCGAATCTTGAACTGGCAAACAAGCTCAAATCTAAGATTGAAGAGTCAATCCAATGGTTTCTTAACAATGATCTCTGTGTTGTATCCGGAAGCGGTGTAATCGCAACAGAACTAGGGAGATCCATCAGTGCTACTGGATTATTACCCTCTACTGCGATAGAGGTTCTTAATCATGTGCAGCCTCTAGAAGCAACGGATATTGAAAAGCGTGAATTAGCGTTAATACATATCGTCTGCGCATCTGATGAGTTTCGAGAAGATACTGGGAAGCGTTTCTTGCCTTTTTCGCGTCGCAATACGGCAGAGATTGCGGCATATAGAGCGGTTCGTAACGCTGTCCCTTTTGTTGAACCAGATTCGGTCATGAACCAAGACAAAGTCGATAACGCAGCTTATGCCATAGCGCTTTGGTCACAAGGTATTCGGGAGCGAGACTTGATTAGAGCAGTGCCTCCAATTAGGTATGGACAGCTTCAGGGTATTGCGCAGGATGTTAGTTGGGTATTCGATGGGATATGTACATTGTTGTCATGCCCCGCAATCGGCGCGGACGCACGATTGGTAACAGAACTTGAATTGCTGTCGAAACGAATCAGACATGGTGTAACAACTGACGCAATAGATGTATTAGAAGCAGCCAAGTATGCTGATGTGCCAGGATTCGGTAGAAATCGTGCGATGGGTTTAGTTGAAAATAACGTAGCGCAGCCAAATAAATTGATGGAACTTAAGAAAGACGTTCTTGCTAAGTTAGTGGAAAGTACCGAAAGAGCATCAGCATTGCTAGACGCCGTAGCAAATTCTTTCAAAAAGCCCATGGAGTTTTGGAAAAATAGACATGTGGAGTATGCCAAAGAAGTAGGAGCGGATGTTTCATTGGTTGAGGCGCTCTACGATCACGACGGCACCGAGTACGAAACGTACGTGGTAACCCTTCTTAAGCGAATGGAATTTGATGCAGAATTATTTGATGATGGAAAAAGGCAAGGTGCGCCAGATATTATCCTTAGAACACCCGAAGGAAATGTATTTATTGAATGTAAGTCCAGAGAGAATAAAAAGGGATCACCGATTTCCACTGAAGATGCTTTCGCAATACTAACCAAAGCAAATGATTTGACTCCGGTACACTGCGTTACTGTAGCGAAACCTGCCGTAGGATCTCATACAAAGAAAAAAGCGACTTCAAATGGTTCTCTAACCATTATCGAACATAAGGCACTGATTCAAGCTTATTTAGTATACTTTTCAGGAATTGTCCCAAAGCATCGGATATTGGGATGGTTGATGAAGCCGGGTATTGCAAAAGAGTTTGATGCTTAAAATTGCCCAACAAAAGCATACACGCGGACTGCCAAAAGCGGCACGGCTTTCGCTACGCTACAGCCACACCACTTTTGGCAGCCGGTGATGCTGGGCGTTAGCTTGAAAAACAGTAT
>JANTGD010000176.1 GCA_024763135.1 Thiotrichales bacterium
TTGAGCGCGAAAAAGACGTGTAAGCAATTGGTGTGAATGGTGAAACAGGAAAACTCGTGGTCACCTTATTGGTGATGAGAGATTTTCCTGTTTCGCCTGGCGCGTCAAGAGCTTGCGTGGACTTTTGTGATCCAACTGAGGTTTTTAGGTTCAAGCAGCCTGTTGATGAGAAACCAATAAAAAACCCCGGTCAAAACGAGTCGACCGGGGTCAAGATTTGGCTCGACTTGGGGACTCGAGCCAATCCCGCTCAGGGAGGATAGCGGGAAGCGCTGGGCTTAAGCGCTTATTACGAGAATAAGTGTAACATAAAATTTACACATGACAATAGATTTATGATTTCCGTCGAAAAAAATTTGGGCAGCCCATCATCACAAGCGACCAGGTACCATGGCTCGATCCTTCCCGCACGCGCAGCACGCTCAATACCAGCGTCATATGTTATTGATATTACGTTAGATATTTGAAAAACGCGTTGATGACTCTAAAGCGTTAGAGGAAGGCTTGCCCCGAGCCAGTTTCGCTCTCGATGATCCCCATGGTGCTTGCAGCCTCCTAGGAAGAACCACTCAATTGTAAAGAATAATTTACAATTCGGGGGGCCGCCGGAATGCAGGCCAACGCCCTCTTGTGTCCTACCCCACTTATCCGATTAACGCAGGTGACTGCGACTCAGTGGGCTTCATCCCAGTTCTCACCGATACCCACCTCGGCGATCAAAGGTACTTTGAGTTGCGCGCTGGACTCCATTAGCAACTTCAACTGATCCGCACAAGCCGCCACCTCAGCGTCTGCAATCTCGAATACAAGCTCATCATGGACCTGCATAACCATGAGCGCGGAGGGTTCTTCAGCCTCCAACCAAGCATGAATCGCGATCATTGCTTTTTTGATGATATCCGCGGCAGTACCTTGCATCGGTGCATTGATAGCCGTTCGTTCTGCGTATTGACGGCGCTGATTGTTACGCGAATGAATGTCCGGGACATAGAGCCTGCGGCCAAACAGCGTCTCAACATAACCGTGTTCACGCGCCTGTATGCGTGTTTTTTCCATATACTCTTTGACGCCTGGATAGCGACTAAAGTAGATATCGATATAAGTCTGCGCCTCATTACGACCAATGTTCAGTTGACGGGCAAGCCCGAAAGACGACATACCATAGATCAAGCCAAAATTGATCGCCTTCGCAGCACGTCTTTGCTGCGGCTCGACCGTCTCAGGCGTCCCGCCAAACACTTCAGCGGCCGTCGCTGCATGAATATCCATCCCTTGCGCAAAGGCCTTCAAAAGCCCTGGATCCTCAGAGAGGTGGGCCATAATCCGCAATTCGATTTGCGAATAGTCAATGGCGACCAAACGTGTTCCCACTGGCGCGGTAAACGCTTGACGGATGCGACGCCCCTCCTCGGTACGGATGGGAATGTTCTGCAGATTGGGATCGCTCGAGGACAATCGTCCTGTTGAAGCAACGGCCTGATGATAGGACGTGTGCACCCGCCCTGTGCGCGGGTGAATTTGCTGCGGTAGTTTGTCTGTGTAGGTGGATTTAAGTTTTGCCAAACTGCGATGCTCGAGTATCAGTTTGGGCAACTCATAATTCAGTGCAAGCTCCTGTAACACATCCTCTGCTGTCGACGGCTGGCCCTTGGGCGTCTTGCGCACAACAGGCAATCCAAGTTCATCAAACAGTATCGCCTGGAGTTGCTTAGGTGAACCAAGGTTGAACGCGTGTCCGGCCTCGCGATGTGCCTGCGCTTCCACCTCGGCCATGCGCTGCGCCAATTCTTCGCTCTGCTGCTTCAAGCGCGCCGCATCGACATGTACTCCGTTACGCTCCATCCGCGACAACACCGAAATTAAAGGCACCTCGATCTCTTCGTACAAGTCGCGCAAACGTGCAGTGCCTGCAAGCCGCGGCCAGAGGTGCTGATGCAATTGCAGGCTGATATCGGCGTCTTCGGCTGCATAGGGCGCCGCTTTTTCCAATGGGACTTGATTGAACGTGAGCTGTTTGGCTCCTTTACCCGCAACCTCTTCAAAAGAAATCGTAGAATGATGGAGATACTTTTCGCTCAAGGTATCGAGATCGTGGCGACTAGCGGTTGAGTTTAGGACATAGGATTCCAGCATCGTATCGTGGCGGATCCCCTGTAAATCAATCTCGTGATTCGCCAACACATTTTTATCGTATTTCAGGTTATGCCCGACCTTTGCAATATCAGGATTTTCCAACAAGGGTTGCAATCGAGACAGCACCTGAGCCATCGGTAGTTGCGCTGGTGCATCCGGATAGTCATGCCCAAACGGCAGATAGGCGGCTTCGCCACTGGACACCGCCATGGAAATGCCCACCACCCGCGCATCCATATAGTTCAATGACGTGGTTTCGGTATCGATGGCGATCAACTCCGCTTGCGTAAGCTGATCTAACCACGCCGCAAACATAGCTTCTTCGAGTATCAGTGTATAGCCGGGATCTGTCGGGTCCGCCGCGCCATCGGCTTGCTGATTCATCTCTTTCAGCCAACTTACAAACTCGAGCTGCTCAAATAATTTACGCAGCCGGCCCTCATCCACCGGTTTCAGCTTTAGGTCCTCCGGCGACTCATGCAACGCAACGTCCCGACGGATAGTCACCAGCTCCTTGGACAGCGGAAGCCGCGCTAGTGCCGCACGCAGATTTTCACCGACTTTGCCCTTGATCTCATCTGCATGTGCCATCACAGCTTCCAGGCTACCGTACTTTGCAAGCCACTTGACTGCGGTTTTAGGGCCTACTTTTTCGACGCCCGGTACGTTGTCGACCTTGTCTCCAACCAGCGCGAGATAATCCACCACGCGCTCAGGCGGAACACCAAATTTTTCCTCAACAGCGCTGGCATCCAACACAGTGCCGTCCATAGTATTGATCAACGTAATATTTGAATTAACGAGTTGGGCCATGTCTTTATCGCCCGTAGAGATCAATACCGACCAACCTTGCTGCGCAGCCTGCCCCGCCAGAGTACCAATAACATCATCGGCTTCAACACCAGGCTCCACGATCAATGGAATACCCATCGCCTCTACAATCTCGAATAACGGCTCGATCTGCTCACTGAGCTCATCCGGCATCGGCGGGCGCGTCGCTTTGTAGGCTGCGTACATATCATTACGAAAGGTTTTGCCCTTCGCGTCGAACACAACTGCCATGTGCGTCGGATGATAGTCTTTGAGCAACCGCTGGAGCATACTCACTACACCACGTATTGCGCCCGTAGGCCGACCCTCCGAGGTGATCAAAGCAGGTAATGCATGGAAAGCACGGTAGAGGTAAGACGAACCATCGACAAGGATCAAAGGCGGCTTTGATTGATCAGTCATGAGAAAACCCGCTCAGAAAATTGAGTAAACCCTTTCGGGGTGCTGCATGAGCGGCATATTACATGGCAAGCGGACAGCTGTCCGCGATGCCCGGATGATTGAGTCGCATTATTCAAGAGCACTGCTGCCTATTAGCGAAAGGACTCCTGCCAATGTTCTCCATAAGTTGGCGATGTTGGGCATAGACCGATTTTGAGCCATCATGCGCCTCACCCCCTTGCTCAACCCGTTGCGATAGCGCAGCTTTGGCAACGGAAGACTGCGAGCCTTGGAGTGCCCTTTTTCAGCCAGTGCTCAAAAGCTGCGGAAGTAACGCCGTCGTGCAATGGGAGGCCGTCTTGAAGTCAGCTCACAGGCATTTTCTTGGGACAAGCCTATTACGAAAACGCTATAATAGCCGCACGCGCGCGAGCCTCATAACCGAATACCCGTTCTAAGAGGTTAAGGTCATACTCACCCGTTAGTTTCGATCAATCGCAGCAACTACATTCAATTTAAGGCAGCTCTGATTAATTCTGGCGCGAGCAGATTGCGGTGAAAAATCGTCCAGTTCAAGGCGCGGATCGCACTTAATAGCTGACTATTGCGAAGATCCGCAACACAGAAGTGGGCGATTTTGCGGCGCAAGATGCCGTGTTGCGAATTGATCAGAGCTTCCTTAACCTACAACCTTAAAACTCAGGCAAACTCTGCGCGTTTGAATAAACACAACCGCTATGGAACCCATACAAACGCTCACCGCTCAACCAGATACCGACAAACTGCACCGTTATCAGGAAACCCGTCGCGTCACAATCGTCGGTGCCCTGGTCAACACCTTGCTCGCTGCCGCCCAGATTTTCGGAGGCCTGGTGACACACTCCCAGGGTCTGATTGCCGACGGACTCCATACCCTGGCTGATTTGACCAGTGATTTTGTAGTACTCATCGCTGCGAAACATGCACATGCGGCCGCAGATGAAGAACACCCTTATGGGCACGGACGCATTGAAACACTTGCCACCAGCTTGCTGGGTATCTCGTTACTGGCCGTTGCGGCAGGTATTGCGATCGATGTAATCGGTCGGCTCCTGTCTCCTGCACAATTACTCAAGCCCACCCCTGCCGCATTGGCATTTGCATTACTGGCCGTTCTTTCCAAAGAAGGCCTCTACCGCTATACCGTCAGTATTGCGCGAAAGATCAACTCCTCACTGCTCGAAGCCAATGCATGGCACCATCGCTCCGACGCCATTTCATCTCTACTCGTTATCATTGGGATCACCGGCAGCCTTGCGGGTATCCCTGCCTTCGATGCCTTTGCCGCACTCGCCGTCGCTGGTTTCATCGCGCTTATTGGCTGGAAACTCCTGTGGCAAAGCGGGCAGGAACTGATTGATGCGAGTCTGGACGACGCCACGCTCGACAAAATTGAAAACGTCATCCGATCGGTCGATGGCGTGGTTAATATGCATATGTTGCGTACCCGCAAAAGCGGTAGCGATGCCTTCGCCGATGTACACATCCAGGTCCCATCAAAAATCAGTGTCTCAGAAGGTCACCAAATTGCGGAGGCCGTGCGTGCCGCTTTACAACGTGAGATCGATGAAATTTCCGACGTGACGGTTCATATCGATCCTGAAGATGACCTCAGCGCCAGTCAAAACGCGCCACTACCACTGCGTGACGAGTTGCTCGGCAGATTACGCAAAGCCTGGCTTGGACTCGAAATCGCCGAAGCGGTCGAAAACATCGTGATCCACTATCTCAACGGGCAGATTGAACTAGAGATTTATCTACCCAAGAAATACGCTGACCATCCTGAGGTAAATGACCTTCGAAGCGCCGCCCTGGCTCAGCCCTATATCCACCATGTATCAATTCACTACAGCGACACTTCGTAACAGGGCAGGACTTTGTAAGCATTGATTTGGTGCGCCAAATCCACGCCATCCAATACCAATTGAGCTGCATACCGGCCTAATTTTGGTGCAAAGCATAGCTACTTACTCTTAGACGACACCTAAACACGAGCGGCCTGGCCTGTGTCTTGCTGAACGCACCAATTCTTGGCATCCTAATCGGCTGCGGATTATGTGATTTATTTCATCTTCCCGGTGCGTTGAATCAACGCGCCGATATTCTTAAATTGCTCTTAAATTAAGGAGGACACAATGTCAGTCAATGACGTTTTAGCAACTATGAAAGAAAACGACGTCAAATACGTCGACCTGCGCTTTACCGACACTCGCGGCAAGGAACAACACGTATCCATCCCTGCGCGTGAAGTTGATGAAGGGTTTTTCGAAGATGGAAAAATGTTCGATGGTTCATCCATCGCTGGATGGAAAGGCATCAATGAATCAGACATGATTCTCATGCCTGATCCGACTACCGCCGTGATGGATCCTTTCTTTCAAGATCCGACACTGATTTTACGTTGTGACATTGTCGAGCCGGCGACGATGCAGGGTTATGAGCGCGACCCACGCTCCGTTGCTCATCGCGCGGAAGAATACATGAAATCGACCGGCATCGCAGACACCGCCTATTTTGGTCCCGAGCCCGAATTCTTCGTATTCGACGACGTTCGCTGGGGCTCTGATATGTCGGGATCTTTCTATGAAATCGATTCCGACGAAGCCGGATGGAATTCAGAAAAGGTCTTCGAAGGAGGCAATATTGGTCACCGTCCCGGCGTCAAGGGTGGCTACTTCCCCGTGCCGCCGGTCGATTCTCTGCAAGATCTGCGTGCCGCGATGTGTAATGTGATGGAAGAAATGGGCGTGCAGACCGAAGTCCATCACCATGAGGTGGCAACCGCGGGGCAATGCGAAATCGGTACCCTGTTCAATACCCTCGTCAAGCGCGCGGATGACAACCAGATCATGAAATACGTGATCATGAACGTGGCCAACAACTACGGCAAAACAGTCACTTTCATGCCTAAGCCTGTGGTCGGCGACAATGGTAATGGAATGCACGTCCACCAATCGCTGGCCAAAGACGGCCAGAACCTTTTCGCCGGTGATCTTTACGGTGGCTTGAGCGAAACGGCGCTCTACTACATTGGAGGAATCATTAAACACGCCAAGGCATTGAATGCATTCACCAATGCATCTACCAATAGCTATAAGCGTCTGGTACCTGGCTTCGAAGCCCCGGTCATGCTCGCTTACTCCGCGCGCAACCGCTCTGCTTCAATCCGCATTCCCTTCGTATCCAATCCCAAAGGACGGCGTATCGAAGTGCGTTTCCCGGATCCCACTGCAAACCCCTACCTCGCATTCTCCGCCATGCTAATGGCCGGACTCGACGGCATTCAAAACAAGCTCCATCCCGGCGATGCAATGGATAAGGATCTCTATGACCTGCCCCCAGAAGAAGAAGCGGCGATCCCCAAGGTCTGCGCCTCCCTGGACGAAGCACTCGCGGAGCTGGATGCAAACCACAGCTTCCTGACCGCCGGCGGCGTATTTACTGATGACATGATCAAAGGCTACATCGACCTGAAAATGGAAGAAGTGACCAGGCTACGCATGACGACTCACCCAGTCGAATTTGATCTGTACTATTCACTGTAAATACCCAGCCATAGTAGAGCCGAGCCCCTGTTGAGCCTTTGCTCCCAGGGGCTTTTTTGCGCTGACAGTCCGAATGCTTTACATTGTTGGCATGCGTTCCACTCTACTTTTACTTATCTTGTGGCTTGTGGGTGTTTCTGCCCACGCCGAGATCTACAAATGGCGAGATGCTGCGGGACAGCTTCATTTTTCAGATCAGCCGCCTGCAGGTAACTATAAAACTGAAACCATCGAAGTCAGTCCCCCCAACACTGCAACCCCCCCACCCCAATTCAACCCCCAAGCAACCAACCCGGCTCCCAAGCCGCAACAAACCAACACGGCTCCGCCACGCTACAAATCACTCCGCGTCACCAGTCCAGGCAAAGAAGAAGCGATACGTTCTAACAGTGGTGAACTGAGCA
>JANTGD010000177.1 GCA_024763135.1 Thiotrichales bacterium
TTGGGAAGGGAACAACCATTCCCTGCGAAGTGCGCCTACCCAGGCATGCAGACAGGACAACTGCGCCCGTCATTTTAAGCTGGACGAGGTACTAGTAACAAAAAATACAGGTAACGACTCAGCGTATTTAGATTTTGGTTCATAGAGTTAATACGTGACCATTCGAGCACGGAAATAACGCCGAGATGGGGCATAAGACAAATACGCTGAGTCGTTACAAAATCGGTTGCGCGCAGCTGGCGGCTGCCACTCCCTATCGAACCAAGCGGTGCGCGAGCGCGCCATGTCACAAGCGGCCCCAGTAGCCGTTTTGCGCGTATGCCAACAAAGAGGCACGCAGAGGTTCAGCCGCACGCCGGTTGTGCGTGAACTTTTCACGCTGCGCACTGTGGCGTTATGATTGAGCAAAATCATGGTCTCAAAATGGTTTACGCTCGCCACAGCCCCTATTCTCGGACAGGCTCCTACTCAGGGTCGGATGACAGCAAACCAGCCGACACGCGAACCGGGGAACTCGCGCACGGTGCGCTGATCTAAAAAAACTGTAATTACTCAGCGAGCAGATAGAATGGGATGTGACTATTCAGGGGTGAACTGAGTCGTTACAACAAACTGCGAGCGATAATCAGAAGCAGCTCCGCGCTGCCAAAGAATAAAACGCCGGCTCTGTCATTAGCAGCGCCACAATAGGAGGAATGCACGCCGTGCTACGTCTGGTGATCTTCGCATTGAGTATTATCTTGCTCATGCTTCTAAGTTATACCTGTGTGACACGCAGTGTGCCGGACATCCATGCTGACCTCGCCAGACGCAGCCTCGCTGCACTCAATTTCAACGGGCTCTACGATCTTGTGATCACACCCCAGGGCCAGCAGATCACCCTCAGCGGTACGGTCGCGGACGAGCAGCAGCGCGACCTGGCAGAAGCCACTGTCCGTTCGGTTTGGGGCGTCGCGAAACTCGTGAACGAGCTGCAGATCGACGCCCCCCCACCCTTCGAGCTCAATCTTGACTATGATGGACACAATGTCCTGCTTTCAGGGTTCATCCCGCCAGATCTCGATGCAGACCACTTGGTTTCGGCGCTGCGTGAGCAGTTTGGAGCGGCCCAGGTGACCGTCAGCCTTCAAGCGGTGTCTCACGCACCGGCCCATGTAGCATCGATTTTCAATCAGGCCATGCGCCCGCTGCTTGCAAAACTCTCCTTTGGGGCCATCTCATTGACCCCGGTAAAGCTCGATGTCGATGGCCGACTTGCAGCGCAGACACAGCGCGCCGAGGTGGAGCAGTTGCTCTCCCAAGCGCTGCCAGACGGCATGCATTACGTGCTGCATCTGACGCCGTCCAAAGGAACACCCACCAGGCCACAGCCACCAACTAAAGCGCCCGCGCTATCAGCACCAACCCAAAACGCATCGAAGGCGTCTGCAAGCAAGCCGGAACCCCCTGCCCAAACGCCCACCCCAAGCGCCACGGGCGCTGGCAAATCCATTGAGGCTCAAATGACCATTGAGACCTGTCAGCGCGCTATCGAGGCTGCCCTGCGATCCAGGGCAATTGAATTCGCATCGGGTCAATCGACACTCGACGCCGCAAGCCATCCCATCCTCAACGACATCGCACAGGCCTTTGCAAATTGCTCAAATCGGCATCTTCGCGTGGCGGGGCACACCGACAATCGCGGGTCTGAATCTGCGAATCTCAAGCTGAGTCAGGCACGCGCCGAAGCAGTCTGCGCCTATTTGAGCCAACACGGGGTGCCCATATCTCATTGCCAGGCCAAAGGCTTTGGCGAATCACAGCCCATCGCAGACAATGGTACGCGTGCGGGCCAAGCTAAAAATCGACGAATCGAATTTCTCGTACGTCCCTGACAGAACCACCACCTGCCTATGGAACCAGTCAGCTATCTGATCGTAAAAATATTGCTCTTTCTTTTAGTGGCCACCGCACTTGGCGCGCTAGCCGGATGGCTGCTACGCGGCCTTGCCTGCGCAAGCCGCGAGAATCGAGCGCTGCATGAATCTCACACCCTGATGGACGCACTGCATGCGACCGAGAAAGAACGCGATCGCCTAGCCAATAAGCTGGAATGGCTGGAGACCAACAACCTCAATCTCAACAGCCGCCTGTTCGATGCTGGGGACCGGGTGCCAACGAGGCCGACGGCGGCACTCGCAACGCCGAATCTGCTCTCACCGACTCCAGTACCTGATGTCGACCCCACGGCAAGTCATTACGAACTCAGCATTGTGCCCAGCCTGAGCGTCGCAGCCGAAGTACTGAGCCAAGCAGGAATCATGGATACTCGGGAGCTGCTGGCCGATGCCGCGACCCTGTCGGGTCGCGCAAGCTTGGCAAGGCAGCTGCAGGTTGATGAAGCCACGATTCGTGGTTGGGCGGCAAGCGCCGATCTACTGCGCATCCCGGGGGTGACGCCGCCGAGCGCCGATCTGCTCGTCCAAACCGGGGTTGGATCTGTCGAAGATTTGGCCAAGGCGGATGCCACCACGCTCGCGATCAAACTGGAAAACCTGCACCTCAAGCAGGCGCCACTGGGGGCACCCCCGCCTGGCGCTGATACCCTCCGCGAATGGATTGCTGCAGCGGATCTGTTGCAACCAACAATTGGCCTGGGTGCCGCAGACCCAGAGGGCGACGATTACCCCACCACCGAACTCCAAGGCGTGGGGACTGCCTTTGCCCGTCGCTTGAGCGACATCGATATTATGACCACACAGGAATTGCTCCAGCGTGGGCAGGACTCAGAACAACGCGATGGTCTGGCCACCGCGCTGCAGCTGAAACCAGAGGTGATCGAACGCTGGGTCAGCATGGCGGATTTCCTTCGCTTGCGTGGCGTACTGGGGCCCGCAGCTGAGCTGATTGCCTGTGCGGGACTCAAACAAGTCAGCGAGTTAACCGAGCTTTCCATCCCGGAATTGCAGCGCCGCATCGAAACCGCTTGCAGCGAACTGCTGCATTGTCAGGAAATCCCCCCTCGCGCGACACTTGAGCGCTGGGTGCGTCAGGCTCAGACCCTCGAACCTATGTGCTTGTTTGAGCATGACGTTTCCTGAATAATCCCCTCCCTTTACGACTGACGGCAAAACCTCTATGGCCCAATACATTTACACCATGAATGGTGTCGGGAAAATCGTCCCGCCCAAAAAGGAAATTCTTAAAAATATCTCTCTCAATTTTTTTCCCGGCGCAAAAATCGGGGTACTGGGCTACAACGGTGCAGGGAAATCCACCTTGCTGCGGATTATGGCCGGCATTGACACCGACATTGTTGGCGAAGCACGTGCGCAGCCGGGCATTTCGATTGGCTATTTGGCACAGGAGCCAGTACTCGATCCGGACAAAAACGTGCGAGCCAGCGTCGAAGAGGGCCTGGCGACGATCACCGACGCCCAGGCCGCATTAGAGCAAGTGTATGCTGCCTATGCGGAACCAGATGCCGACTTCGATGCACTCGCAGCGGAACAGGCACGCCTGGAAAATATCGTACAGGCCGCCGATGGGCATCATCTGGAACATAAACTCGAGGTGGCTGCAGATGCATTGCGTCTGCCACCCTGGGAGGCTCAGGTTGCACATCTGTCTGGCGGGGAGAAACGCCGCGTGGCCCTCTGTCGCCTGCTCCTGTCGAATCCAGACATGCTCATCCTCGACGAACCCACCAACCACCTGGATGCCGAATCGGTCGCCTGGCTGGAGCGATATCTGCAGGAATTCCCGGGAACGGTCGTGGCGGTCACCCACGATCGCTACTTCCTCGACAATGTCGCGGGCTGGATCCTCGAGCTCGATCGCGGGCATGGTATACCTTGGGAAGGCAATTATTCCTCATGGTTGGAACAAAAAGAAAACCGCCTGGAACTGGAACAAAAGCAGGAAGCCGGCCGAATCAAAGCCATGCGGGAAGAACTCGCGTGGGTGCGCGCCAATCCCAAGGGCCGGCAAGCCAAGAGTAAGGCACGCATCAAACGCTTTGAAGAACTCGCATCGACAGATTTCCAGGCGCGCTCCGAAACCAATGAAATTTACATTCCCCCGGGACCCCGCCTGGGAGATCTGGTGGTCGAAGCGCAGCATTTGAGCAAATCGTTCGGCGATAAACTGCTGTACGAAGATTTGAGTTTTAGCCTGCCGCGGGGCGGCATTGTGGGCATTATCGGTCCCAATGGCGCAGGCAAGACCACCCTGTTTCGGATGCTCGTCGGGCAGGAGTCACCGGATCAGGGAGAGATCAAAGTAGGAGAGTCTGTGCAACTTGCCTACGTCGATCAGTCCCGGGATGCGCTTGACGGCAAAAAAACCGTCTGGGAAGAAATATCTGACGGTCAGGACATCATCAAGGTCGGCAACTATGAAGTACCATCGAGAGGCTACGTAGGGCGCTTTAACTTTAAGGGCGCAGATCAACAAAAGCGTATTGCCGACCTTTCCGGCGGCGAACGGAATCGGGTGCACCTGGCCAAATTGCTACGTTCCGGGGGCAACCTGCTGCTCCTCGATGAACCCACCAATGACCTGGACGTGGAAACCCTGCGGGCATTGGAAGAAGCTCTGCTGGACTTTCCTGGCAGCGCCGTGGTGATTTCGCACGATCGCTGGTTCCTTGACCGCGTCGCAACGCACATTCTCGCCTTCGAAGGCGACAGCCAGGTTACGTGGTTCGAAGGCAACTTCAGCGATTACGAGGAAGATCGCAAAAGGCGCCTGGGGCCTGAGGCCATCGAGCCGCATCGTATCAAATACAAGCGCCTGGCCTAAGGCGGCCCAGACCACCTCCTGAGGCATACAATGAAGGATTGATCTATGGACAACGGGATATTGATCGGCAAGGGTGAACGGCGGGTTTTTCTCAACCCCCGGTTTGCTAATCGGCATGGTTTGATCGCGGGCGCCACCGGCACCGGGAAGACGGTCACCTTACAGGTGCTTGCTGAGGGCTTTTCACGGCTTGGCGTGCCGGTTTTTATGGCCGATGTCAAAGGCGACCTCTCTGGTATCAGTCAACCCGGCAGCCCGCACCCCAAGATCACCGAACGGATCGGAAAAATCGGCGTTGAGGATTTTCATTTTAGTGCTTACCCAACAGTGCTCTGGGATTTGTATGGAGAGCAAGGGCACCCCATCCGCGCAACGATTTCCGATATGGGCCCGCTGCTGCTCTCTCGACTGCTCGATTTGAATGATACTCAGGAAGGCATCCTCAATATCGCATTTCGTTTTGCCGATGACGAAGGTCTGCTGCTACTCGATCTCGCCGATCTGCGTACGACGATCAAATATATCGGGGATCATCGGAAGGACTTCCAAACCGCATATGGCAATATCAGCCCGGCCTCCATCGGCGCGATCCAGCGGCGCCTGTTGGTTCTTGAAGAACAAGGCGCCGATGAATTCTTCGGTGAGCCTGCCCTGGACCTGTGGGACTTTATGCGCACCGGTCGCAATGGACTGGGGAATGTCAATATTCTGGCTGCCGATCAACTGATGCAGTCGCCCCGTCTCTATGCGACTTTTCTTCTCTGGCTCATGTCCGAATTGTTCGAGCATCTGCCTGAGGTCGGCGATCTGGATCAGCCACGCCTGGTCTTTTTTTTCGATGAAGCGCACCTGTTGTTCGACGACGCGCCCAAGGCCCTGATCGACAAAGTGGAGCAAGTGGTGAAACTGATTCGCTCCAAGGGCATCGGAATCTATTTTGTCACACAGAATCCTTTGGACATCCCCGACGAGGTACTCGGGCAGCTCGGCAATCGCGTGCAGCACGCATTGCGGGCTTTTACCCCCCGAGACCAAAAAGCGGTCCGCGCCGCCGCACAAACCTTCCGCAGCAATCCCAAACTCGATACGGAAAAGACCATCATTGAACTGGGTGTAGGGGAAGCCTTGGTCTCGGTACTCGAGGATGGCGGCATTCCTGGTCAGGTAGAACGCACCCTGATCCGACCACCGACCTCCCGCATTGGTCCTGCCACCGCAGCCGAACGCGCTGAGCTGCTACGGCAAAGCCCCTTCGCGGGGCGGTATGATACGCCAGTCGACCGCATTTCTGCGCACGAAAAACTGAGTGAACGTGCGGCCCTCGCAGCCGAGGAAGCGGCGCGCGCCGAACAGGCCATGGAAGAAAGTAAGCGCCGGCAACGCGTAGCTGGCACGGGAGGGCGCCGCCGTCAAAGTGTCGCCGAAGCTCTCGCAAAAAGTGTCGCTCGGTCGATTGGCAGCCAGGTTGGACGACAAATCGTGCGTGGTATCCTTGGTTCGATCTTCCGTGGCAGGTAATACAACGTGGAAAGCGAAAAACTGGAACGCTTGCTCGATCAGTTAGAGAGACTCGCCCAACGGGCAGAAGCTCTCTTGCCGCCCAAAACAACTCCGGACTGGAGCGCAATGGCCTATCGTTATCGCGCACCTGGCCATCTGCAGGCCATTTTGCATCCCCAGTTGATTGAACTGGAAGACCTGCTCCACATTGAGCGGCAAAAACGCGCATTGCTCGCCAATACCGAGCGCTTCTTAACGCACAACCCCTGCAACCACGTGCTGCTATGGGGCTCGCGGGGTACCGGTAAATCTTCTTTGATACGCGCTGTACTTCAGCGCTATTCCCCCCGGGGGTTACGCGTCATCGAAGTGGCGCGGGACGATTTGGTCAATCTGCCTGATATCGTTGCTCCTCTGACAGAGCGCCCCGAACGTTTCATCCTGTATAGTGACGATTTGTCCTTCGAAGCCAATGAACCCAGCTACAAAGCGCTAAAAGCCATGCTCGATGGCTCATTGGCGGCGCCGCCGCACAATGTGCTGATCCATGCCACCTCAAACCGTCGTCACCTGATGCCCGAAGCGCTGGACGATAATCTCAAAGCCAAACGCATCGGTAAAGAAATCCATCCCGATGAAGCCGTAGAAGAAAAAATCTCCTTGTCGGAGCGTTTTGGACTCTGGCTCTCCTTTCAACCTTTCAATCAGACGCAATATCTGGAAGTCGTTCATCACTGGCTGACTCGCCTGGATTTAGCGATCCCGGATGTACAGGCCATGGAACACCGTGCGCTACAGTTCGCGCTTGAACGCGGCTCACGCAGTGGCCGCATCGCGCGCCAGTTTGCCAATCAATGGCACGCTGACTGACCGGTAACTGCTCAGCAAGTCATAAACCTAGATTTTGCAGTTGGATCACGAAAGTCCACGCAAGCCCTTGGCGCACCTGGCAAACCAGAAAAACCTCTCATCACCAATAAGGTGACCACGAGTTTTTCCGATT